>NZ_PNCZ01000046.1:0-57471 GCF_005887425.1 Pseudoalteromonas sp. S2721 | reverse complement strand
TATTTTGCGGGGTATTTTCAATGGGAGTCCGATCAGATGGCTGACGGCTGACGTCTGACGGCTGACGGCTGACGGCTGACGGCTGACGGCTGACGGCTGACGGCTGACGGCTGACGGCTTTAAGAGTAATTCATTACATTAGACTAAAGTCTATAGGTTAAATTTCTTCATCTATTAGGTCATTTTTTATCGTTTGTTGAATTTGCAGTGTTCAATTAAAGTTCATTTGTCGGCGATTGATACCGACTCAAATAGAGGAAATGATTATGTTTAGTACACTTATGAAACGCGTTGCAGTTAGCTCATTATTAACTTGTTCAGCTATGGCAGTGGCTGATCAAAGTGACTACAAATTAATGGTTATTGATCAATCTACACAAGCAACAGTAGAAACAAATCGCCAATACGAACTAGCATTTAACCAATGCGCATTAAGTGTTCAAGCAAAGAATTTTAAAGAAGCTGAAACACTTTGCTCTAAAGCAATCAGCTTACTAAGCAAGAGCAAGGTACCTGCTTATAAACGTCGTGAATTAACCTCATTTGCATTAAGCAACCGCGGTGTAGCTCGAATCATGTCTGAAAACGACACTGCTGCATTGTCTGACTTTTACGAAGCAGTACAAATTTCAGGTAACGAGCTAGTCGAGCACAACTTAACGCGTGCGAAAAAGAACTTAGCATTATAAGTTTTCACAAAATTGTGTTGTCACAAAACCCAGCTTCGGCTGGGTTTTGTCGTTTAGGTGTTTCGTTTTTTAGTCTTCCGCTTTTATCAATAAATCAAGTTCTTTTAGCAATAGGCTCTCTACTGTCTTTTTATCCATTTTAACCAATTGCTCTAAGCTGTAATTCTTGCCAATTTCTTTCGCTAAAATATAACCTAGGTAATAACCTCTTCGGTATGGCAGCTTTGTCTCGTCCTTTGCGAAGTTGAAAAATGAAGAATATATTTCAGTTTTTTTTGAGTAAAACTTTTTCTTAAGGTCAACGAAAGAATCGAGGTGCCTTGCTCGAATCTTTTTCACCAAATTGCTAGGTATGTTTAGCATCAATTCATCATCACTGGCTGACGGAGTTAATTTATGTGAAACGTAAGTAGCTAATCCCTCAGTCCAAATAGAGCACCATAGCTCATCCTTACATTGAAATAATTTTTCATGATAAACGTGAAATAACTCGTGATGAAAGAATGGCGTATCGTTTTTCCAGGTATGATACTTGGCCATAAGGTCTACACCAAACATTAAGTAAGTCTTACCATTTAACTCTCGCGTTGCCCCATTGAACCTTCCTAATGAGTGAAGTATGTAAATGGGGATTTCAGATTTGAAATCAGGGAAAGTAGCAATAAATGATTCCATACTGCTGTTTAACTCTTTAGATAAACGTCTATTTTTTGAAAAATATACTTCTTCTATTCCACTGAAACCCTCAATAGCTTTAACAAAGCTTTTATCACTATAAAAAGGCGCAAATTGAGAGGTGAAATGTTGAGAAAACTGCTCGGCTCTATTTTCTGCAGTCAACGTCTTGCTTGACTGATATAAAGTATAAAAATCATCAGCGAGATTAATGACTTCAAAATCAGCTGACTGCTTGTTAGCAAGCGCATTAAATGAAAGCACACCAAATATGAAGATAGAGAGTAGAAGAAATTTAGAGAATATTTGCATAATTATAGTCAGAATTATTTGTTAGGTTAAAGTCGAATATGTTGAAGATTCGATAATTCATGTCTAAGTGGTTGGTTACTCAGACAATGCCTGTTTGTAACTTAAATCAAAATGTTTGAGTAACTGATTCAAGTAGTTCAGATTTATCTGGTTAGGTTTAAAGCTTTGCCCCTTTTCAATATTTGCTATGTGTTGTTTTAGTTTTGCTTTGTCTTTATTCCAAAAAGCGATGTTTCCTAGTACAAAGTCATTCCAATACATTTTTGAACCACTTAGCTTTTCATTGGGATGCAATACTTTTTTAGCGTGAAAAACCGCTTGTTGATAGTCACCCGCTAACCCTTCCATTTGAGCTAAATGCCAAGTTAATGAGCTTTCATTTGAATTATTATGAGAGATATAACGTTTTATCAGAATGGCAGCTTCAGCATGGCAACCTGATTTTTCTAACAATCTAAAACCGGCATCGTACGTCTGATCAAATTGTTGGTATGTTAGGCTCAAATCGTCTTTTAACCTTTCTTCAAGCTCAACTTTACAGTCAGCAAAGCTTACATTTGATATAATTAAAAACCCGATTGATGAGAGTCCTGTTTTCATAATTCTGTCCTTAAATTTGCTAATGCCTGTATAAGATAACACTGCAATCAAACGCAAGTTCACCACGAACTGAAAGTATTTGATTCCATGTAACCTTTAAATTGTCGTTATTTCTCTAGCTCATGATAAACATTTGGATTCCAAATTTGCATAAACATCTCTGGATTTTCAATTGGTTGAAAACCATATTGCGCGTACAAACCATGCGCATCTTTTGTTGCCAATACCATACGTCTCAAACCTTGAAGCTCGGGGTGAGATACTATGCTCTCAACAAGCCACTTGCTCAAACCTTTACCTCGATGGCTTTCTACTATGAATACATCGGAAAGATAAGCAAATGTTGCTTTATCTGTTATAAGGCGGGCAAAACCTACTTGAGAATCATAGCTGTCATAGACTCCAAAACAAAAAGAGTTTGAAATGGCAGTTTCTAGCGTCTGCTTTGGTATTCCGGACGCCCAGTAGCTTTTTGAAATAAAACCGTAAATTACTTCAAAATCGAGATCAGTTTTATTTGTGCTAATTCTATATCCTTGCACCAGTATTCCTTCTTACGGTTTATCATGATAATTATGAATTTATTGCTAGTCTGCGTACCACAATAAACTCTTGTTATTTAAGATGTTTAGTTTTAACAAAGTTACTAACCAATTGCTACTGTCCAAACATTAAGACTGTGCCCCTTTGACCTAAATATATTTTAAACCACAATTTACGGACCCAAATAACATTTCTATATAAGAGACAGCATTAAATTTATCAGCACTCAACTCAGCTAATTTGTTACTTTCAATACAGGAATAAAACAACTTAACCTCCTCTACATCACAGTAAAATTCCGAAACCTGAGTAATTACTCTATAGATTAAATTTCTTCATCTATCAGTTTTAATTTAATCGTTTGTTTAGCTTATGGGAATATTTTAAAGTTCACTCGTTGGCAAGAAACACCAACTTATTCAGAGGAAAACTATCATGTTAAAAACACTTGTAACCACTATTGCACTTAGCTCTTTATTAACTTGCTCAGCGATGGCAGTAGCCAAACAAGCTGATTATAAACTGATGGTTATTGAGCAAGCTCAAACGAACGATAATGCAACTAGCCAATACGAAACTGCCTTCAACCGCTGTGCATTAAGCGTTAAAGAAAAGAATTTTTCAGAAGCGGAAAGCCTGTGTACACAAGCAATTTCTCTTCTAAGTACAAGTAAGGTACCTGGTTACAAACGCCGCGAATTAACTTCGTTTGCACTTAGTAACCGTGGTGTTGCCCGCATCATGTCTGAAAAAGATACTGCTGCACTTTCTGACTTTTATGAAGCGGTGCAAATTTCTAAAAATGAACTTGTTAATCACAACTTAAGTCGCGCAAAACAAAACCTAGCGCTGTAAAAGTTCCCCCAACCAAATTGTTGTCGAAAGCCCGGTTCTTGTGTGTTCTGACCGGGCTTTTTTTATTTAATGTTTGGCAAATAAATCTGACATCCCCTTCATTGTGATGCGATCAAATTGAATTTCTACAGGTAATCCTTCTATGTGGTATTCTGCTGGAATATCTACTTGCAAAATAAGTTTTAAAGCGGCTTTTTCGCCTTCGAATGGACCCGAAAGCTGCGGGGGTATCTTACTTGTAAGCTCTGTATATTCATTAATTACAGCATCAAATTTTTTACCATTTGGAAGTTTTACAGTCGCTTTTTGACCTATTTTTGAATACTCCAAAAATTTTGGTGCAAGATAAGCATGAACTCTTAGTTCTCTGCCGGTATCTACTGAAAATAATGGTGAGTTTTGATCTACAAACTGACCATCTTGCACAAAGATATCGTTAATATTTCCCGAAAACGGAGTTTTAACAACAAGGTTTTGTTGCAGTGCAGACAACTTTGCAAATTCAATTGAAAGATCTTGATAGCGTTGCCCCTTTAATCCATACAAGCGTTCCATTTCTTGCCGCTCTTTCTCACGCAAGATATCAACTTTTGTCTGTTCGTAACTTAATTGAGCACTGTTAAAAGCAGCTATTGCGCTTGCTAAATCAGAAACGGGGACTATTCCGCGGCTTTTATAATCTTTATACGTATTAAGTAATTCTTGCTGCCTTTCAACGCCTTCTTTTGCGACTCGCTTTCTTTGTTCTAGCTGCGTCATAATTGTTTTGCTAAATGGTATCTGTTGTTGAGTTAGATTTAATATTTGTCGGTCAACTTCTTGATACTGCCCTGTCAATTCAGGGTTATATAATGTGAGCAATATTTCATCTTTCATCACAGAATCACCAAGGTTAACGTCAACAAATTCAATAGTTCCTTTACTTGGAGCTTTAATCAGAAGCGGTTCAGTCGTAATGATACCAACAGCTTCAACCTTAAGTTGTGGCACTAAATAAATCCATGCGACAATACAAATAGGGCTCAATGCAATCAGAATTAAAAAATACCAGCGTAATTTATGTGATGTTCTTTTTGCTCCAGCATATGGAACTTTAATTCCTTTTTCTTCATTCGGATTGTTGACCTTTGCAGTGCTATTAAAATGCAATTTCATATTATTCCCTTAATCTAAAATTTTTGACCACGTTTAAGCACCCACCAAGGTGCCATACTAGACTCTTCATGCGACCGCCGGAATACTTCATTAACCAGCGCAAAGCAACATACTAGGCGCATTATAAATGCATAGATGGGATAGAGAGGTAACCAGAGGAATAGTGTAAAATCTTGCTTAGGCCTTTCTGAAACACTAACTAAAACTAACAAATAAAAATAGCCGATAGTTAGAAGGTATAAGGCATAAATGACGAATATTAATGCTAGTGAGAATTGCCAAGGATAAATAATAGCAACCCCAACAAAATACACAAAAATGACAAATGGCAACATAACGTTTTGCAAGTAACCATAAAAAAGTGTAAACAAAAAATTCTTCCAGCCTAAAAGCTTAGGAGAAAAAGCTGGCCAATGTTTACGCAAATATAAAAACAGCAAGTCCCCGTCCCAACGTAATCTTTGCAAGACAAGCTCTTTAAATGATTGAGGTGCGTCTGTATGTGCAATCGACGCAGTCGCGTAAGGTATTTTTAAATTAGGGTAGCGTTTAAAATACTGTTTGATACGAACTGTTAGATCTAAATCTTCTGCAGTATGAGTATCCCAACCTCCTATTTGTTTTAAGAAATCACGTCTAAATGCACCAAATGCACCTGAAATGTTGTTAATTAGATTACATTGAGCTAATCCAGTTTTACCACCCTGCATCGATATTAAGTATTCGATTGCTTGCATTCTAGTCCATAAAGTTTTATTCACATTACGAACTCTTAAAGCACCTCCCACAGCAGGTACATTAGGGTCTTCAAATAACCTGACTAAATTTGCCATCATATCATTGTCAAATGAAGTATCCGCATCAACATTGACGATAATTTCACCTTTAGCATAGGATAAGCCTGCGTTTAAAGTTGAAACTCGCCCTCCCCGCTGCCATTTTGGCAATAAAACAATCTCACGATTTTTGCGTTTAAATAACTGCTTACATTCTTTAGCTACATGGTAAGTGTGGTTATTTTGAACAGCACCATCTATTACAGCAATTATTTCAATTTTACCTGGGTAAGTTTGTTCAACGAGTGACTGAATGGTTTCTTTAACTGCATCCCCTTCTGCATAACAAGTAATAACACAGCTAACTTTTGGTAAATAAAATAATTTAGTATTGTTTATACGTGTCTTTTCTTTAGTCCATTTAATTATGCCAAACGTGATTATTAAAAATAGCGGCAACTCATAGATAAGGTATAAAGGAATAAATTTCACTAGAACTAATATATTACTTTGTACATAAAACATAATTTGTTCAGTAATATGTATTAAAGTGCTTAGCGTACTCATAAAACACTCTCCTGCTGAGCTGCAAATTGTTGCTCAAGCCAAACACCTATTTCATCTGGCATTTCTTTTGATGGAAGTGGAATGCCTTTAATCGAAAGTGAGAAATCGCTATTTTTATTGAGTGAAGAAATCCCTTTTAATTTTTGATAAACAAAGGATAAATGTTCAATTGTCGTATTAGGTAACATTAAAAGTAATGTATGCTCTCCTGCTAAACAGCAAATATCCGTGGTCCTGATACTCTCGTTAATTCTGCTCTCAAATTCGTCTATTAATTGAATAGCACGTGCTTCACCATTTTCTGCAATAAATTGCGCGAGGTTTTTTAACTCTATCTTAACTATTGAGTGTGTTTGCTGGTGCCTTACGGCAAGTTGGTTTTGCCACTTAACCACCCATTCGAAATGTGAATAGTTAATAGAGTCAGTGCTGGTTAAATTAAAATTGTCAAAACGCTCACCAAGTCTAATTAAACTTTTACCTTCCATTGATATGTTGTAACTATGAATGTTCTGTACTATTAACTCATCAACTTGATTACTGGTCTGACAGTGGAAGCATTTAGCAATAACGTCAGCATCTACAAAGCTAGTATGGCATTGGTTACATTTCTGGTTTTCTATTGGGCGATCATAGTCAACGCCAATGTGTCTCAATTTTGTATGGCAATTAGGGCAGCTTAGCCCGATACCCTCTTTAAATTTAGATTCGCCATTTACATGACCACAGTTAAAACAGTGCAAACTAGATACACTGGCAATATCAATACTTTGACAACTTGGGCATGAATCAACATAATTTAAGTGCCCTGATTGGCAGTGTCTACAGTAGCGAACACGGTCGATTAACTTATCTGTCTGTAAGAGTTTTCTTCTATGGATACTCGACAACCATGACATCGCATCTTTAGTGTTAACCCCGAAACACTCTAAAAGCGGATAATAATAAACACTATTAATGCTTAAATCATGAACAGGTAACAAGCTATTACCTTTATAAATCCACATAAAAGACAAAAGCTTAGTTAAAGCTGAGTCGACTAAATTAAGACTTAGATTTAAACTAGTTGCGTGCGTTATTACGGAGTTATAAAAATCATCACTTTGTTTATTAAAAAGACCATTTGCAAGAGCTTCTGATAAATAACAAGGCGTATTTACCAAAATACAGCTTTGCCATAACAGTTCGTGCTTACGGATTTTCTTGAGCGCCTCGCCTTGGTTTACAATGTTGTCAGCAAAAACAATAAGTGGAAAATGAGATTGAGCTTCAAAACCGGAAAAAAAGTGCTCTACGTCGTTAAATACTGTGAATTCGTGTCCGTAAACTAAAAAATCAATATCCTTAAGCTCACCAATCCAAATTTTTTGTAACGAAATATCATTTAATTGCTGTTTATTCATTTACCCTCCATGAAATGAACTATTGTATTCATACCGCATTTTAAACTGTTTTTATATAAGGTACGATCAGACTTTTCATATAACTGGTAATTTATGGTTTAAATTAACTAGTCAATAGCTTATAAAAATAAGAAGGTATGATTGAAATCTATATTTAAAATAATATTTTATTGTTATTAATTGAAATATAAACTTTATGTTAATAAAGAATTGTATGAGGTAGCTTTTAATATAAAAGCCAGCTCTGAAAGCTGGCTATAAATAAGTTCTAACTTCTTAAGTTTCATCTCTTGGCACAAAATCAAGCACTGTTGCATTAATGCAGTACCTGTCTTTACCTCTTGGCCCTTCACCAGGGAACAAATGACCTAAATGAATACCCGAGCTTTTTGATTTAAGCTCAATACGCTGCATGCCATAACTGTTGTCTTCATGCATAGTTACACTGTCTTTAACTGGATGTGTAAATGAAAGCCAGCCAGTGCCTGAGTTAAATCTATCTCGGGTATCAAAAAGCGGCGCTCCACTTAGCTTATCAATAAAAATACCGTCGGGTGTATTTTTAAAGATATCGTACTGCTTACAAAATGGGCTGTCAGTTCTGGCATGAAACGCCACTCTAAAGGCTTCACTGTCCCCCAGTTTAAATGCACCTAAGGCTTTGTAAAACTCACCTTTACTGACATAGCCTTGGCGACCATAAACCTCTTCGCCATTTTCTATAAATAAGAGTGTGGGTGTCGCCCATGTTGGGGTTTTAATTGTTAAACCATCAAGTTGATCAGCATGTCGGAAAGTCATAGGTATCGAACCCATGTACTCATCAGCGACCTCTTTTTTAAACTTTTCGCAGTATGGGCAATAACCTTTAGCATCTATCACTACAATTTGCTTACCTGCCAATAAGGCTGTGTTATCAACCTGCTGTTTTTCGACTGGTGTGAATACAACGCCCGTTGAATGATCAGGGCAATAGCCATTCGGGTTTTTCTTTAAATAGTCTTGATGATAATCCTCAGCAGCATAAAATACATCAAGCGGTTTTATTACAGTCACAATCTTGCCGTAGCCTGCTGCGGTTAATTTGCTTTGGTATTCATCTTCAAGTTTATTCGCAACTTCTAGTTGCTTTTTGTTACTTACCAAAATTGTTGAGCGGTATTGAGTGCCAATATCATTACCTTGGCGATTTAGCTGGGTTGGATCATGATTTTCAAAATAATGTTTTAACAGTGATTGTGTTGTTAACTCGTTGCTGTTGTATGTCACTTTAACAACTTCTGCATAATTGTTTTTATCAAAGCGGCGTGAGCTACGTGTTATGTTCTTGTAGGTCGCTTTAAACCCATGCCCATCTGCATAACCAGATACCGCATCCAACACGCCATCAAGTGCTTCGTAACGCTTTTCTGCTCCCCAAAAACAACCCGAACCTAGCACAATGGTTTCAATATGCCCTGTTGCGTTATCTGGCATTGTTTCAGCTTTAATTGGGCTGGTGGTAAAAATGGCACTGCAAGTGAATAGTGTCAGTAACATCGACTTAATTGTCATACTAATTTCCTCTTAAAAGCCTGTATTTAAGACAGACCGCGTATAGGTATTAATAATTTCAACTTAAACGCATGCAAACAGCGATTCACCGCTAACAATTTAACTCTTAACCTTATTTACGGTAAAACACAGCTTTTTAACATTGGGATATTAAAAAATGAAAATTGCACACAGCTTATCTGCTATTGCATTAGGATTAACACTTGCTACGCAAGTGAATGCCGCAGAGTTCACTTTTGCAAAATCAATTAAACCGAACGACAACACACTAGTTTTATTTTTAGATACAGATAGCCAAGTTGCTAATTTTAATTATTTAAAGCCAGAAACCCAAACTCACCTAAATAAAGTCATTGAATTTAGCGACTTTAAAGCAGGTTATGGAAAAACGTTAGAAGTTATCGCACCAAACGGTAGCGACCATCAACGCATCTTACTTGTTGGCTTAGGAGAGCAGCCAAAACTAGATGCAGCAAAAATGGCAAAACTAGGTGGTAACGTTCACGCTAAATTGCAGTCGGCTAAACAAGCAAATGTTAGCCTTGATTTTTCAGAGCTTAAAGACAGCGCAATCAATGCTAAATATGCAGCAGAATTTGCACATGGCGCAAATTTACGTGACCACCGTTTTGAGCAATACAAAAAAGAACAAGACAGCCACGTTGTTAACTACACATTAGATGTTGAAAATTTAGACCAAGCGGTCAAAACCCATAAACTACTACAAAGCATCGAACAAGGTGTATTTTTAGCACGTGACTTAACGTCTGAAGTTGCAACAGAAATGACACCGGTTGATTTTGCTAAAGCGGCAAAAGAGCTTAAAAAGTTAGATGTTAAAATTACTATTTTAGAGCCTAAGCAACTTAAAAAGCTTGGCATGGGTGCATTAGAAGCGGTTGGTCGTGGTAGTGAAGAAGGTGCACGTTTAGTGGTTGCTCATTATCAAGGTAGCAAAAACACCCCTATCGCGTTAGTAGGTAAAGGTATTACCTTTGATTCTGGTGGTTACAGCCTTAAAACAGGCGCTTCAATTGCCCGCATGAAATCAGACATGGCAGGTGCAGCTGCAGTACTAGGTACTGTTAAAGCAATGGCACTGGCTAAAGCCGACACAAACGTAGTTGCTGTAATGGGCATGGCTGCCAATATGGTATCGCAATTTGCTGTTGCGCCTGGCGATGTTGTAAGAACAGCCGAAGGTTTAAGTGTTGAAATTGTTAATACAGATGCTGAAGGTCGCTTAGTACTGAGTGATGCAATGTGGTATGCCCGTGACAAATACAAACCAAGTATTATGGTTGATGTTGCGACCCTAACCGGGTCTAAAATTCGTGCTGTAGGTAATGAATACGCGGCGGTTTTCTCTGATGATGATACTCTTGTTGAGCAACTAACTATTGCGGGTAAGCAAGTAAATGAAAACCTATGGCGTTTACCTCTAGGTTATGAAGATGCATTAAAGTCAGACATTGCTGATCTTAAAAACATCGGTTCACATGGCCCAGGTGCTACTACAGCAGCGAGTTTCTTACAAAACTTTGCCGGTGACACACGTTGGGTTCACATTGATATTGCAGGTAACGCGCTAAACTCTAAAGCAAAAGATGAACTAGCTGAAGGCGGTACAGGCTATGGCGTACGTTTACTGTCTAATTGGTTACTAAATAACGCACAGTAATTAGACATTGCACTTTATCAAGTGGTTATAAACTATTATAGCCACTTGATTGTCTTGAGTTTTTCTAATTAACACTAAAGACACATTTACATCATCAACAAACAGCCTATATGCTAATAAGCATTAAGGGATAATAATAAGATTGATACGCAATGACGACGACCAAAAGTACACCTAAAATTATTGCGCTCACTACGCATAGCATCTTTTTTGATGCCTATGAAACAGCAAGCGACATACTCACTACGCAAAAGAAAATATGGGCATTAGCCCAATATTGCCAAAGCAGTGATGACTTTGTTGATGTAGTCCCTGCCAATAATAATTTAACACTTTACCTGAAAGAGCCCGCTCAACTTGCTGGTTGGCTGCCACGATTACTTGAACAATGGCACGAACTTAAAGCTACTGACTTTAACTCACGTCATCATAAACTTGCGACTCGTTATGGTGGTGAATATGGGCCTGATATAGCACATGTTGCTAAACATCATAATCTGTCTGTTGATGATGTTGCTCAAATGCACAGCAGTGCCAAATACCACGTGCTTTTTTTAGGCTTTAAACCCGGTTTTGCTTATTTAGATGGTTTAAGTCCACAACTTTTCACACCTCGACATGCTGAACCAAGGCTCTCTGTTCCAAAAGGTTCTGTTGCTATTGGCGGCAATCAAACCGGTATTTACCCTGAAAGCTCCCCTGGAGGCTGGCAAATTATTGGTCATACAGATTTTCGTCTATTTGATATCAATGCAGCCTCGCCTTGTGCTATCGAACCCGGTGATACCTTAGAGTTTGTTATTCAGGAGGTGTTAAAATGATCACTATCATCAAACCTGGTATGCAAATGTCTATACAAGATCAAGGCCGCACAGGATCTCGCCATTTAGGCATTGGACAATCAGGGTGCATTGACCCTTATGCTCAAGTTATTACAAACCGTTTAGTTGGCAACGACGACAACAACCCCGTTATTGAAATCACTTTGGGTCTTGCCGAGATTCAGTTCGATAACGATTACTACATTGCACTGCACGGCACAGATATGAAAGCCACAGTGAATGGCAATGCTGTTGAACCAGGCTGGAGCTTTTACATAAAAAAAGGCGATGTATTAAAATTTAATGCGGCGCGTCATGGTTTTAGAAGTTACCTTGCGATTGGCGGCGAGTGGCATTTACCTGAGCCAATTTTAGATTCTTACTCAACAGATATATTAGCAGGTTTTGGTGGCTTGACCGGTCAAGCACTACAGGTTGGCGATAGTTTTGATATAACGCCAAGGTACAATACCAAAATTGGCTTAGGCGCTATGCTACCACCTAAAAGTACACAAATTCGTATTCATGCCGCACCACATGCAGCACTGTTACCAAAAGAAACCATCGTTAACTTTATAAATCATTCATGGCATGTATCACCAAATAGCAACCGCATGGGCACACGGCTATTAAGTGATGAGTGTGATATTAGCCATGATGTTTCGCTACCCTCTATGGCTGTCGCTCCTGGCTGTATTCAGCTTCCGCCAAATGGTGAACCCATAGTGCTATTAAACGATGCGCAAACAACGGGTGGTTACCCATTGCTCGGTACCGTGATCGAAGCCGATCTTCGTCACTTTGCACAATTAAAACCCGGTGATTTCCTTCACTTTAAGTTTGTTACACTTAAAGAAGCCCATGCAGCACAAGAAAAACTCACTGCGCACTTAAATCAACTTGCGATAGCACTAAACTATATTAATAAATAGCGTTAATTTATTGGTGTTTAAAAAGCGAGCAAAGAAAGTCTTTGCTCGCATTGCTTTAAAGCTTGTCTATACATTTAAAAAGGTAAAAACCCTATACATTCCTTTGCACCAAAGCAGTGCAGATTATTTACTAACAAAAGCCTTTATTCCAGACTCATTATCATCCAATTTGCACAAATCAAGCATTTAAACCGCTCACCCTTTAACCACATACCCCATACTGGTGCAAAGAGGTTAGCGCAGGTGCATATTTTATTCTCAATTAATTAAAAAACCTGTGTGACTTAGGTAATTATTTCTGTTAAAACAAACATTCGCAGTTATATAAATTCTGTTAACTGCGCACATATTTGGAATGAGGAGTCACTATGTGTTCAATTTTTGGGGTATTAGATATTAAATCTGATCCCGCTCAATTGCGTAGCCAAGCAATTGAGATGTCAAAACTATTAAGGCACCGCGGGCCAGATTGGTCTGGCGTGTATTCATCAGATAAAGCTATTTTAGTGCACGAGCGTCTAGCGATTGTTGGCGTATCGAGTGGTGCACAGCCTTTGTACAACCCTGAGCGTACAAATATCCTTGCTGTTAACGGTGAAATTTATAACCACAAAGAGCTCGCTGCCAGCTTAGAAACTGATTTTACTTTTCAAACTCAGTCAGACTGTGAAGTTATTTTGGCTTTATATAAGCAAAAAGGCCCTGAGTTTTTAGACGATTTAAATGGTATTTTCGCGTTTTGTTTATACGACGAAGAGCAAGATGCCTACTTAATTGGTCGTGACCATATCGGGATTATTCCGCTTTATACAGGTCATGATGAACATGGTAACTTTTATGTTGCCTCAGAATTAAAAGCATTATCGCCAATTTGTAAACATATTGAAGAATTCCCTCCGGGTCATTTCTTGTGGAGCAAAGATGGTCAACTTCGTAAGTATTACAGCCGCGATTGGCAAAGCTATGACGCAGTAAAAGACAACGAAGCTAAATCAAGCGATGTTAAAGAAGGCTTAGAAGCTGCTGTTAAACGTCAATTAATGTGTGACGTACCTTACGGTGTTCTATTATCAGGCGGTTTAGATTCATCTGTTATCTCTGCTATCACACAGCGTTTTGCTGCAAAACGTATCGAAGATAATGATGAGTCTGATGCATGGTGGCCAAAACTGCATTCATTCTCTGTGGGTCTTGAGGGTTCACCCGATTTAGCAGCTGCACAAAAAGTAGCTGATATGATTGGTACGGTTCACCACCCTATTCACTTCACCATTCAAGAAGGTATTGATGCCCTACGTGAAGTGATTTATCACATCGAGACCTACGACGTAACAACTATTCGTGCCTCAACGCCGATGTACTTAATGGCGCGCCAAATTAAAGCCATGGGTATTAAAATGGTGTTGTCGGGCGAAGGTGCTGATGAGCTATTTGGTGGTTACCTTTATTTCCACAAAGCACCAAATGCGCAAGAGTTCCATGAAGAGCTTAACCGTAAAGTCTCTAAACTACACATGTTCGATTGCTTGCGTGCGAATAAATCAATGGCTGCATGGGGCGTTGAAGCGCGTGTGCCATTCCTTGATAAAGAGTTTGTAGACGTCGCAATGCGTATCAACCCTGAAGCGAAAATGTGTAAAGACGGTAAAATCGAAAAACACATTATTCGTGAAGCGTTCGACGGCTACCTGCCAGACGACGTGCTTTGGCGCCAAAAAGAGCAGTTCTCTGATGGTGTAGGCTATAACTGGATTGATACGTTAAAAGAGTATGTGAACGAACAAGTTAGCGATCAAGACCTTGCTAATGCTAAATACAAATACCCGATCAATACGCCTGATTCTAAAGAAGCGTATTTCTATCGTAGTATTTTCGAAGAGCACTTCCCTGGCGATGCCGCCGCAAAATGTGTTCCGCATGGCAAATCTGTTGCTTGTTCTACTCCTGAAGCACTCGCTTGGGATGCATCATTCCAGAACAATGCTGACCCTTCAGGTCGTGCTGCTGGCGTTCATAACGACGCTTACAAAAAGTAGTAACTTTGTGCTGCAAGCCCTGTGTTTGCAGCACTTTCCTCTCAATTGAAATAATTTGCTTTGAAATAATACTGTCATCAAATTATTCCTTTCGCTGCCTAATTTGTTCACAATTCCTACAAAAAACCTAAAAAACTGCATTTATTCGGCTGTTTAGGGACAAAACCATTTACATTTTTTTTCGAGCTCCTACACTAAAGACTAAACTTTGGTACAAATTTAGTTCGTCTACAAACTATTTTTGGGTTTGATACGTAAAAATAGTAATAGCCAAGCTAGTGCCAACCGGCCGTTTAGCTCTCTGCTAAATATAATCACAACAAGAGGTATTCATGAGCGAACATCATGACAAGTACAGTATCGACAATACCGACTACACTGTCGGACAGGACAATGTACAAAAATGGGGTTTTGATGTGCACAACCCTGTATTTGGCATTAGTGCTGGATTAATTGCCCTATTCTTAGTGGCAACACTTATTTCAGATGCTGAAACAGCAAAAACAACTCTGAATGGAATTAAAAACGACATTATTAATAATTTTGATGGCTTTTTTATGTGGTCAGCAAACTTATTCGTATTGTTTTGCTTAGCGTTAATTGTTTCACCATACGGTAATATCCGCCTTGGTGGTAAAGAAGCACGTCCAACTCATTCGCGTATTTCTTGGCTTGCAATGTTATTTGCTGCAGGTATGGGTATAGGCTTAATGTTCTGGGGCGTCGCAGAACCTGTCGCCTACTTTACAGGTTGGTACGAAACACCACTTGGTGTTGAAGCAAACACGCCGGAAGCCGCTAAACTGGCAATGGGTGCAACTATGTTCCACTGGGGTTTACACCCTTGGGCAATTTACGCTGTTGTTTCGCTTTCACTCGCATTCTTTTGCTATAACAAAGGTTTGCCGTTATCTATTCGTTCAATTTTTTACCCAATTTTAGGTGACAAAGCGTGGGGCTGGCCTGGCCACCTTATTGATATTCTAGCTGTACTTGCCACTCTATTTGGCCTTGCAACATCTCTTGGTTTAGGCGCACAACAAGCCGCTGCTGGTATTAATCACGTATTTGGTACTGATAGCGGAATTGGCTTAGAAATAGGCGTTATTATTGGTGTGACGTTACTAGCTGTTATTTCAGTTGTTCGCGGTATCGACGGCGGTGTAAAACTGCTTAGTAACGTAAACATGCTTATCGCTTTTGTATTACTCGTATTTGTTGCACTTGTTGGGTTTTCTGCAGCATTTGGCAACCTTTCTAATACAGTAATGGGTTATGTTGAAAACATTATTCCACTGAGTAATCCTCATGGTCGTGAAGATGAAACATGGATGCATGGCTGGACTGTATTCTACTGGGCTTGGTGGATTTCATGGTCACCGTTCGTAGGTATGTTCATTGCACGCGTATCTGAAGGCCGCACAATCCGTGAGTTCTTAATTGCTGTATTACTAGTACCTACTGTTGTGACTATCTTCTGGATGTCAATTTATGGTGGTATCGCTATTGAACAAGTGATTGATAAAGTAGGTGTACTTGGTGAAAAAGGCTTAACTGATGTACCACTAGCTATGTTCCAAATGTTTGAAGCCCTGCCAATGTCGCAAGTGCTTTCATTCATTGCAATTGTGCTAGTACTCGTGTTCTTTATTACGTCATCTGACTCAGGGTCATTAGTAATCGACTCAATCACCGCTGGTGGTAAAGTTGACGCGCCAGTGCCACAACGTATTTTCTGGGCTACAATCGAGGGTGCGATTGCAGCTGCACTTGTTTGGATTGGTGGCACACAAGCAATCGAGGCCTTACAAGCCGGCGCCGTATCTACGGGCTTGCCGTTTACCTTTGTATTGTTATTAATGTGCGTAAGTTTAATTCTTGGTTTGAGAACAGAGCCAAGAAGCTAAGCACTAAACTTTAAATAATCTAAAACGCCGCATTTTGCGGCGTTTTTTTATTAATAAGCTTTGCTCAAATTCAAAGACCCCACATAAAGTCGATGCTAAGCACGCTATATGAGTAATTCGCTCAGCGGCGTATCTGGGCGGTAATGGTAAGCTATTTGCGCTTGTAGCAACTCTGCAGTGGCTGTAGCATCATTGAGCGCATTGTGGTTTTGATACGCTGGTAACGAATAACGAATGCGAGAGTCTGCTAAGCGCACAGAATCCAGCTTAGAATTAAATAATCGCCCTAGTAACCCCTGCTTTGCTTTAAGTGCGCGCGTTTCCAGATCTAGCGTGTCTATAACGGCAAATTCAAGCCCTTCGCCTAAACGGGCTTGCAACGCTTGATATAAAAAGTGCCGTTCAATGGGAGCAAAATGCACCACAATCACTTTGCCTTTTAATGCTGCTAACAAAGGCGCCATAATCGTTGAAAAGTCAGGTGCATCGCTCACTTCTGAGTGAGTTATACCATGAATAACAATCGACTCTTCAGCAAGCTTGCGCCTTGGTTGAACAATCCAATGTTGGCTATCTTTACAAAAAATACGCTTGGTATTAAATGGAATTAAACCAACACTGACTATATCGTCATTTTGATAATTTAGACCGGTTGTTTCAAAATCAAGTGCTACTAAGGGAATATCACTAATTGGTTTGCTTAAATCACAAATAGCTGATCCATAAAACGCTTTGATTAACGGCTGTTTGCTCTGTTCTAATAACTCTTGATACCGAGTCGGCCAATCAAGTTTTGCGCCTTGTTTTGCCATTACTTCATCCCTGAGTTAGCAGAGTATCTGAATTTTAGGAAATTCTGCGCTTTATCTAAAATGGCAAACGCCTCTTTAAGATTGCGCTGCTCAAAAGGAGAAAGTAAATGAGGCTCTAAGTCGTTATCTGGCGCTTCATCAAGCTTTTCTATTTGCCACGCTTGGTGTCTAATTCTGATCATGGCAATGTATTCTAAGGCGTCTCGTAAATCTTGTGCTTTGCCTTCAGGGAGTAGTTTAGCTTCGATAATATCTTCTAAACGCTCGAATGAATTTTGTTTACGACTGCCTATCGCTAATGCATGCACGCGTATTACATCAGATAAAGGCGCTGTACCGCGGCGTTTTAAGTTCATAGATCGCTTATGCTGACCATTATGCTCTAACACAAAGTCTTTAAAGAAACCTAAAGGCGGCGTTCTGTTACGCGCATTCGCAGCAAGGTTTGCCAAGAAACGTTTATTCTTACGCCCTTCTGTTGCGATAAAGCGTTTGAGCTCATCGGCCCATTTGTTTTTACCGTAAACACCGTCTAAATCAAAAAAGATCGAGCTATGTAATAAAGCCTGCGGTTTAGGTTCGGCCATCCAACCTGCAAATTGTTCTTTCCACTGCTCGCGTGTTAAGCGCCACTTTTTAAATGACGCCATGATTTCGCCTTCACAATATTTGTAGCCACACTCAGCTAAACCGTCACAAACAAAATCAGCCAAATTCTGAAAATACTCGTCATGTAATTCCTCGTTAAAACTATTATCAAGGATAATGGCGTTATCTTGGTCGGTCACAATTAATTGCTCATCACGCGCCATTGAACCTAAAGCGATGAAGCAATAAGGAACCGGCGGTGGGCCAAACTTTTCTTCAGCTAAATCAAGTAAACGCTGTTTGAAGGTACGCCCTATTACAGCCATTGCGGTACCAATCATGTGAGAGTTAGCATCTTCGTTAACCATACGAACAAATACATTAGGTAATTGCCTTGCATAGTGAGCTAAATCTTCAACCGATTGCTGAGCTAATATGCCGCGCACTAACAATAAGCTACTTTGCGACTCGTAGCGTAAAATATCCGATAACGAAATAACGCCAATCGGCTTTTTCTTAACAACCACAGGCAAGTGGTGAATGTTATCTCTGAGCATGGCCAGTACAGCTTCAAACACATAGGCATTACTATCGAGTAGTATTAAGTCTTTTTGCATTATTTGCGCAGCTGGAGCTTCGTAACTTAACCCTTCAGCAATTACACTGGTGCGTAAGTCACGGTCAGTAATAATGCCAACAACTTGGCCGTCGTCATCATCAGGATCATCACTGATTGGTTTATCGGCATCAGTAACCAGCACAGACGATACCGACTCTTGCGTCATTAATTGCGCAACCATTTGCACAGAGGCATCTTTTGCCACAGTGACAACATCACGATGAAGAAGCGACTTAACCTTGGCGGTTGTTAAATCGTTGCTGTCTGCCTGTTCAACAATTGCTTGGTGAAGGCGCACATTACCATCGGCTTCAAAAAAATCAGCAAATGTTTCGTATTCGTCGCAGTATTGATTAAACAACTCAACATTAATGCAATAAACTAAGGTGTCTTCGAGTGCCTTTGCCGGAAAGCGCACTTTGCGGTTCATCAGAAGGCCCATTTGCCCAAAAATGCCACCGATAGTTAAACGGTTGTATAAATCACCATCACGACGATATATCTCTACAGCACCTGTTCGAATAACAAATAAATCAGCGATATCCTCGCCATAATTTAGTATTTCAGTGCCTGCGCGAAAATAAGCGATTTCGACTTGTGATGCGAGTTTATTTACCGCCTCTTCAGGAAGATCATCAAAGGGAGCGTGATCAGAAAGAAATTGGGCGATATCGACGTGTTCGGCTTGCATACGCGTACCTAGTTTTAAACATTTGATTTAATTGTGAGGGTAATTGGCTATTTTTTCAAAGAAAAAATAGCCAATTAAGTTGGATTAAGCCTTTTCTAACTCTTCAGCCAGAAGTTTCGACTCGTCACCTCTTGGTTTAGTAAAGCGAGCTAAACCAAGGTAAATAACAGGCGTTAAATAGAGGGTAAATAACACCGCCAGTGCTAAACCGCCAAATACTACCCAACCAATCGCGTTACGAGCCTCAGCCCCTGCACCGGTAGATAAAATAAGTGGTAATGCACCTAATAAAGTTGAAACCAGTGTCATCGCGATTGGACGAAGGCGCACTAGTGCGGCCTCTTCTACCGCCACTCTAACCGAGCGGCCTTGGTCACGTAATTGGTCGGCAAACTCCACCAGCAAGATGGCGTTTTTAGCAATTAGACCAATCAGCATCACTAAACCAATTTGCGAGTAAATGTTTAATGATGTACCTGTTAGATATAACGCTAAAATTGCTGATGTAATACCAAATGGTACAGTGATCATAACAACGATTGCACTATTCACACTTTCAAATTGCGCTGCCAATACCAGAAGAACAATTAAAAAGGCCAATACATAGGTCACTAATACTTCATTGGCGGTTTCTTCAAAGGTTAATGCCTCACCTTTAAACGCTAAGCTGATGCCAGCAGGCAGAGATTGCTCTGAAATATCACGGATTTTTGTAACCAGCTCAGCAATAGTTACGCCCTCAGGCATTTCCATACTCAGTTCAATAGCACGGCGCTGCGCGTGGCGCTCAAGCTCTGCTGCAACACCTTCTTCAGTAATCGTTGCCACACTACTCAATGGCACTAATTGACCATTACGGCCACCAACATACAAGTTAGCTAAATCGCTCGGGTTTGTGATGGTTTGGTTTTGTGCTTGCAACATAATCGGGATTGATTGGTCACCAATGTTTAAATCGGCGATATCATCACCATTGATTGCAGCACGTAACGTTACTGATATATCACTAAGCGATACGCCTAGCTCTTCAGCACGACGTCTATCAATATTAACCCGTAATTGTGGCTGTGACGGCTGATATGAAATACGCACAGGGGCCACTTCTGGCACTGCTTTTTCAATTTCAGCAGAGAAATCTTGCGCGGCTTTAAATATCTCGAGGTAGTCTTGGCCCAATAAGGCAAGCTCAATACCACCGCCTTGACCACGCAAGTTCAAGCTATTTGAACCACCAGGGTAACCAGCCGCACCAGGAATATTCCCTAAAGGTTCACGTATTTTATTAATAATTTCTTGCTGACTAAAATGACGCTCGTCCCAATGTTTTAGCGGCACAGTAATAAATACAATATTTGGATCCCATTGCCCAACCACAGTGTAAATAGACTCAATATCACCACTTTCAACATACGGCAGTAAGATATCTTCCATTTGCACCGCTTGCCTGTCCATAAAGTTCAAGCCAACACCATCAGGACCACGAGCAAAAATACGAATTTTACCGCGATCTTCTGTTGGTAATAGCTCGTTATCTAAATTGAAATACAGTGCACCAGAGCCTGCAGCGACCAACAAACACGCAAAAAAGGTAAGCCATGCATGCTCAAGTACACCGTGTATTGTGCGCTTATAAACAGCGGCTAACACATGGCCAACTTTTGCAAATGGATGAAAACCGCCCTGCTTTAATTTCAGTTTTGATGTCAGCGCAGGTACCAAAGACAGTGCTACAAAGCTTGAGATGATCACAGCGCCAGCTAATACCCCACCAAACTCTCTAAATAGTCGCCCAGCTGTTGATGGTAAAAACGCAATAGGCACAAACACCGCAGCTAATACGGCGGTTGTTGCCACAACAGCAAAGAATACTTCACGGGTACCAACCACTGCAGCTGCACGACGACCAAGACCTAAGCCCCGCTGACGTTGTATGTTTTCACTTACCACTATGGCATCATCTACAATTAGACCAGTAGCTAACACGAGTGCAAGCAAGGTAAGAATATTAATTGAGAAACCAAGCGCCCAAATAAGTGCTAAAGAGCCAATTAATGCAACAGGTATCGCAAATGCAGGAACAAGCGTTGCGCGCCATGAGCCAATAAACACCCACAGTGTGATCACCACTAACAGCACGGTTAGTAAAAGTGAGTTAATAACTTCATCAACTGAGCTTCTGATAAACTGCGCATCGTCAGAGGTTAAAGTAAATTCCATTTCAGGAAAACGCACTCGCATACGCTCGATTAAAGTTAGCACTTCATCCGAAATTTCAATGGTATTAGATTGCGCCTGACGAATAATTTCCATGCCAATCACAGGTGTGCCATTAAGCCTTACGAATGAACGCGGATCAGCTGGTCCAAAGTAAACAGCCGCAACATCGCCAATACGGGTATCGTCACGAACGATGATATCGGCTACTTGTTCAGCAGAGATTGACGTTGCATCAGCACGAACGATCACCTGTTGATCGCTTGATTTTAAACTACCCGCCGGCACATCAAAGGGAGCCTGACGAAGTACGTTGGCAATATCTGGTACGGTAAGGTTAAAGCTACTTAGCTTAAGTGGGTCGATGCGCACTCTAAGCACCCGTTCACGGTCGCCATTTAAACGAACATCGGCAACCCCTGGAATGGTTAAAAACTGCGGAGCTAAGTCGACATCAACACGCTCTGTCAGTGCCTCAAGGGATAAGCTATCACTTGATACCGTTAACGATACAACCGCTTCGGCATCGTTATCGGCTTTAATAATTGATACCCGTTCTACTTCTTCGGGTAACTCTCGCTGCACACGGGCTACCGATTCGCGTGTTTCGTTTGCAGCATCATCTAAATTAACACCGGGGCGAAACTCAACCACGATACGGGCGTTGTTTTCTTCACTTTGCGCACGAATAGACTTTACACCACTTACCCTAGCAACCGCTCCTTCGAGCTTGCTAGTTACTTCGGTATCTACAGTCTCCGGTGAACCACCAGGGAAAGACGCTGATACAGTAATACGTGGTCTATCAACATCAGGAAGCTCACGTACTTCAACCCCTGCTATTGCAGCGATACCGGCAATAATAATGAGTAAGTTAAGTACCACAATTAAAACAGGACGACGTATCGCCATTGATGGCAAGTCTTCCATCATAGGTTGCTGTTTCATCATTACTCCTTGGCTAGCTGCACTTCATTGATGAAGTTAAGCTCTTGATTAGGTCTTAGGCGCTGAACGCCTTCTGTCACCAATAAGTCGCCTTCGTTTAAGCCACCAGAGACTAGTAAACGCCCTGCTAAGCGCTGCTCAATTTTAACATCAACGCGTGTGGCTTTTTTATCGACACTCTTCCATACGTATGGGCCTGCTGCCCCCCACATCATCGCAGCTTCGGGTACTACGGCAAGCTCTTCACCTAGAATATTTATGTGCACACGAAAACTCATACCCGGCATAAATTGCTGAGCATTATTATCAAGTTTGGCTTTTGTTCTAAGTGTGCGGGTTTGCGCATTGATACGCGAATCAAGCTCTGCCACCTTAGCCGTGTAAGCTTTATCGCCTAACCAAGGCACTACTTCGACCGAAGATTTTTGTTTAAGCACTGAGATAGCGGCTTCTGGGGCATTAAAATTGATATAAAGCTCAGAAATATCATCGATAGTGGCAATGGCTGTTTGGGTTGTGATCCTGTCGCCTACTTCGACGTCAGTTAAACCCATAACACCACTAAATGGAGCACGTACTTCGCGGTCTTCACGCTCTGTTTTCGCTTGCATTAGCTGGACTTTTGCAAGCTCATAAAGTGTTTTCGCATCATCTAAATCACTTTGCGGCACCGCACCACGGGCGTGACTTTCTTCAAGCCTTTTCATGGTGCGCTCAGCATCTTTTAAGGTGATTTCGGCTTCGATCAACGCTGCTTTTTGTCTACGTGAATCAAGCTCTAATAGTAAGTCACCTTTGGCAACGTTATCGCCTGGTTTAAAGTAAACAGCGGTGACTCTGTCCCCAACGGCTGGGTAAAGAGTGACTGAGTGAATTGCTTCAGCATTACCCACTGCTTTTATCTGTTGTTTAGACTTTTCAACAGACACTGATTCTACAACTACATTAGCCGCCTCAGCGACGGAAACACAACTAATACAGGCAATTAAAGTCCATGTATGTAATTTGCCAATTGTCAAAATTTCACCTAAATAAGAATCGTTTTAATTGTTACGAAGTGTAACAGCTTTGTGATCAATAAAAAGCTGACTTCGTTTAATAAACAATTAGCCAAGGTGAAATAAACCCATACATCGCCTTTGTTTTCTAATTAGAAACGACAATGTGATGAATCGACCTCTTTTAAGTGTGCTTCGCTTGCTATGGACACCTCTACACAATCAGATTGATTAGTTATTTGTTCCTTTTGAATAGGCATAAAAAAACCCCAGACTATGCTGGGGTTTCTATCAATTCATAAAGCTAACAATTACTGTTGGCGCTGTGCTTCTTTTTGCGCTTTTTTAGCTTCTTTACGCTTACGAAGAACTTCTTGCGCTTCATTACCGATGTGACCTTCGCCACGCGCCTGTGCTAACTCGATTTGCTTTTGACGCTCAGCAAAACGGGCACGTTGCTCTTCTGTTAGGCTGTCGTGACAGTGGTGACACGATACACCTTCCATGTATTCGGGCTTTTGCTTTTCTTCTTCAGTGATAGGCATACGACAAGCATGACATTGGTCGTAAGAACCTTTTTGTAAATCGTGATTTACCGCTACACGGTTATCAAATACAAAACACTCACCTTCCCACATGGTTTCTTCTTTTGGTACTTCTTCTAAGTACTTAAGAATACCGCCTTCAAGGTGGAATACTTCGTCAAAGCCTTGCTCTTTCATGTACGCAGTTGATTTTTCACAGCGAATACCACCGGTACAGAACATAGCAACTTTCTTGTGCTTTTCTGGGTCTAGGTTTTCTTTCGCCCACGCTGGGAATTCACGGAATGTTTTAGTGTTTGGATCAACCGCATTTTGGAAAGTACCAATCTCGATTTCGTAATCGTTACGTGTATCGATAAGAATCACTTCAGGGTCTGAAATTAATGCATTCCAATCAGCTGGTTTTACATATGTACCCACTACTTCACGTGGGTCGATACCTTCAACACCCATAGTTACGATTTCTTTTTTCAGTTTTACCTTAGTACGGTAGAACGGGCATTCGTCATCGTATGACTCTTTAGTCACAATGTTGTCTAGGTTTGGTTGTGCATCTAACCATGCAAGTAGGTTATCGATACCTTCACGTTTAGCAGAAACAGTACCGTTGATACCTTCAGCCGCAAGTAACAAAGTACCGCGTACTTCATTGTCTTCCATTACTTTTAGTAGTGGTTGGCGAATCGCTTCAAAATCAGGAAGGGCTACAAATTTGTAAAGTGCGCAAACAACAAAGTGCTCGCTAGTTACATTGTCTTTATGAACAGCAGTCATGGTTTTACCTTTTGCTTTAAATGCCCATGTGGGGCGTTAACCGAATCGCAAATCCGGCGCATTGAGGGCGCGTATTTTACGCGAATTAGCGATAATTGCAAAAACTGATGCGAAATAGCTGTGTTTTTACTGTCTCCAAGTGAGGCAAGTGCGTTATAATGAACAGGATTTACAAATTTTGCTCATCGGAGATTACGCATTGCATTTTACTGAACTTGGGATTGATACACGCCTCGAAAAACAACTTGCGCATCAAGGCATCACCCAGCCCACTGACATTCAAGCTCACGCGGTACCAACAGCTATCGCAGGCCATGATATTTTTGCACAGTCAAAAACAGGATCGGGCAAAACGCTGGCGTTTTTATTACCTGCTGTACAGCGCGTAATGAAACAAAAAGCACTCAGTAAACGCGACCCGCGCGTTTTGATCGTTGCGCCTACCCGCGAATTAGCAACCCAAGTGTACAGCCAATTAAGGCTATTAATTGCCGGCACAAACATTAGTGCAGTAAAAGTACTGGGTGGTGAAAACTTTAACGATCAAATTAAAGCGCTTCGTAAAGACCCTCATTTTGTAGTGGGTACTCCGGGGCGTTTAGCTGACCATTTGAGTCAACGCTCATTACAGCTTTCAGGCTTAGAGCTTTTAATTTTTGATGAAGCTGACCGTATTTTAGATTTAGGCTTTACCGATCAAGTTAAAATGATTAACGAGCTTGCTGATCACCGTTTACGCCAAACGTTATTGTTTTCAGCAACCCTTGACCATGCACAAGTTGATGCTTTGTCACGTAACCTTTTACGATCACCAAAACAAATTCTGTTAAGTGCATCAAACGAGCAACATAGTGACATTACTCAGCAACTTTATTTAGCTGATCACTTAGATCACAAAGAAGCCCTACTTGAGCACTTTGTAAAACAAGACAATGTTGGCCAATGCATTATTTTCACCGCAACACGTGCAGATACTCAACGTTTAAGCCAGCTATTAAATGATAAAGGCTTTAAAGCGCAAGCGCTTGCGGGTGACTTAACACAGGCTAAGCGCCTTGAAATTATGGATGCCTTCAGCCGTGAAAACTTTAAAATTTTGATCACCACAGATGTTGCATCACGTGGTCTTGATTTATTAAGCGTGACTCACGTTATTAACTTTGACCTACCAAAACATGCTGAAGAATATGTGCACCGTATTGGTAGAACTGGTCGCGCAGGCTTTAAAGGAACTGCTATTTCGTTAGTAGGCCCGAAAGATTGGCCAAGCTACAAAGCAATTAAAGCATTTTTAAATGATGAATTAAGCTTTTTCACCGTTGACGGCCTTGTTGGTAAATTTAAAGGTCTGCGTGAGAAAAAACCAAACACAGTTTGGAAAAAAGCAGAGAAAAAAGTGGCTGCAAAACCTGCAAAACCAAAACGCAAAGCAGCCCCTAAAAAGCCTAAAGCCCCTATTCAAGCACCAATTGATGTAGATGGTTTTGCTCCAATGCGCCGTAAGAAAAAGCCAGAACAGGAATAACAATGAGTATTTTAGGAACCACACAAACCCTTTTCGTTAACGAAATGTCTAACGAAGGTGCTTATTTAGATGGCCGTGATTTAGGCGAAGTATTCTTACCAAGCAAAGAAATTGATTACGAACTAGAAGCTGGCGACAGCGTGCAAGTATTCATTTACCTAGATCACGCAGGTCACCCAACCGGTACCACAAAAAAACCTTTAGCTGAAGTGGGCGAATATGCCCTACTACGTGTTAAAGCAATCAATAGCACCGGTGCGTTTATGGATTGGGGCCTCGAAAAAGACGTACTAGCGCCATACAACGAACAAAAGCCAAAAATGAAAGACGGCTTTTCTTATCTTGTACGCTTATATCTCGATAATGCCAGCCAACGTATTTGTGCATCGAGCAACTTTAATAAATTTTTATCGAAAGAAGAACCAACGTACTCAGTAATGGAAGAAGTTGACTTAATCGTTGCCGGTAAAACAGACCTTGGCTACAAAGTACTTGTAAACGAAGCCCACATTGGCGTTGTTTACTACAACACGGTATTTAAAAAGCTATTTGTTGGCCAGCGCTTAAAAGGCTTTATTCAAAAAGTACGTGAAGACGGCAAAATCGACGTACTACTTGAAAAGCCAGGCATGGGCAAAGTAAACGACTTAGGCGAAAAAATCTTAGCAAAATTAAAAGCAGAAGGCGGCGTACTTCACTTAGGTGATAAGTCAGACCCAGAAGCAATTAAAAAGACTTTCTCAACCAGTAAAGCAAACTACAAAAAAGCCATTGGTGGTTTGTTTAAGCAAGGTTTGATTGAGATTGAAGCAACGTCGATTAGATTGAAATAGGCTTCGGGCTTCGGGCTTCGGGCTTCGGGCTTCGGGCTTCGGGCTAACAAAGTATATATTATAAAAAAGAGTAAAGTATGTGCTTTGCTCTTTTTTACAAATTTTAACGCCGAATTAGAGCAAAAACCAACGCCCGCATTTGGGGCCGTAGTGAAACGCAGCGGAACGAAGATCCCAGCCCCGGAGGGCGGAACAATATGCGCTTGTTAATTTCAATTTAGCGGTTTTCTATCCGCGATTAATGCATTTGTTAAAGTAACCAAAAGCAGGTATACAGACTTCAATACTTCGTTGCCAGCTTCACTACTTTCATCTTCTTCTATGGAGGTAAGCCAAAACCAAGGGTGGTTGCAGTTGCATTTCAACTCACTTTCATTGCCCAAACAAAATTTACCACCACAGTCCCAACACCAAATATGAAAATCCGCACAGACATCGCATTTACCAATAGTAGTAATTGATACTGGATTAGATGGTGCTCCTATACCCATAGGCAAATCCCAAAGTACTAGACCTCGCTCTTTTCTTTCATTGCAACTATCACTTATACAGTCATCCCACAGCGAGAGATCGACATTTTCTAATTCAGAAAGAGCAACAATTTTCAAATTAATATAATCTTGTGCTCTTCTTTTTGCCGCATCACTATAGCCGTTTGGACAAACTAAAATGCCAACTTTTGAGGAGCAGTCCATCATCATTCCATGGAAGCTTTCAACGTCTTTAACATTAAGGGGACGGCTATATTTCTTAGCATCTACAATAACCCTGCGATTTCTATCGACACCAAAGCGAGAGTCTATTAGGACATCAACTTGCCTAATCGTTTGACTTAAGCAACCTTTGATTTTGGCATTTGGAATAACCGTGACATCTTGAGATTGATATTCTTCAGAGCAAAGTTCGGCTATGAAACGCTCATACTTCTTCCAGTCAGTCATAGTCAGTCACCTTCGAAAATTAACGCCTCGTTAAGAGGCAATAAAGTAGTTGGCTAAAATTAGCGACGAAGGAGCAAAAGCCAACTGTTTTTTGTCCTTTTAAACGACTTGTTAGCGCTTTTAAACCAACCTGTTAATAGACTTTTCTAAATTAGCTATTGATACAGACATATAGTGTCGCAATCTCTTACTTCCTTTTATACCTCTATTTGGATCGGTAATCCTATCTCTTTGTTTAGCTGACATTGATGAATTCAAACATTGCTGAAATTGGAGCTCATCTTCAAAAATTGTTTCTACATATTTTAGATCAGGGAAAGAAATCATAGCTTTTGCCGGGCAACTAACAATTGTACTCAATAAACCTTTATCCAATGTGGTAACACTTGGAATATAAAAGTTATTTTCTTTTTCTTCTGTTAGCAAAGTCTCGGTGAAACGAAATATAAATAAATCCCACGCTAGAGCGCCAATACGGTCAACTGATTTACTCTTAGGGGATTTAAGTAACTTTTCATCGAACACAGGTGTAAAATAACCAACACTGAACCCAATTACAGCTTTCCAAGCAAAATATAACTCTTTTAGAGGCAATACACCTAGTTCATTTAAACAATATTCGATGAGATTATTTAGAGCTATTTCGATAGTTATGTTATTAGTTGTCCAGCAAAGTTGAAATGTTTTAAGCATAACCGCATAAATTAAATCTCTACGATCAATCATATTCCACGTATGCTGATTGGACCTATAGCTCATCCACACCGATTCAGCTTGCTCAATATATGGCGCAAATAAATCATCTTGATTCGAAGATGAAGTTAAATTTCCTCGTAATTTATTGTCGAAATATATCGCAGCTGAGACTTTAGCAACTGGATATGGATTATTAGCACATGTAAATTCTCTTAAGTTTTCAAGCATAGGGAAAGAATAATCAAATCCTCCTCCATATACCTCGCTGACTGCTTCGATCACTTTTTCAACTTTTTTCCTTGTTGAAAACTCAGCTCCTTTAAAATATTTTGGAAGATCTGACAGAAGGTTTGTATCGAATAATGCTCTTTGTTTAAAACAGATAACTGAAGTGCCTTCCTCCATTTCAGTACGTATTGAGTCAGAGTATGCCAACAAACGTTTTTTTTGAAAAAACACCAGTAAATAAATGCTCTAGTGATTCGTCTATTTGAAGTTGAGCACCGGCAGCATTTGTCGAGTACAGCATTCTAATCCCGTTAAATGCTTTTTTGTCGCTGTCGACGATATCTTTTAAAGAAGAGTTTTCTGGTGCAGTTAATATTGCTTCTTTGACTTGAGTTATTTTGTTTTTATTTTGATCCATTAAATGATGACTACTTTAATTTCGACTATAGCTCTAACGCCCAAAGCAACGGTGCGTAGCATCCGCTGCCTTTGCTTTTTTGCAGTTTACTCAGGGAGAAAAACCTTGCCATGAGAACACAATGGTTTACCGGCTGGATCTCCTAAAAAACTAGATGATGCGACACCATGATTCAGCGTCTTAATTGTCGTGGCCAGCCCTGTAAAACTGTCCACCAAAGACTTGCCTCCTGGTGTGGAACTAGTACCTACTTCACTTAACGTACCTTGAGCGGACAGTTTAACGGTAAATGTCGAAGTCTCGAAAAATGCAGGATCATATTGAACAACATACTCATTGTCAGGATCAGGAATTAATTTTTCTTCCGTTACTACTGTAGGTACACAGGCCTTATCTCCGGCTCCACCTGCAAAATGAGTAACCTCCCCCTTTGAATTGAGAATACGATCTTGCATGTAGGTTTCAGAATGTTTAATTAAAGGCCGGTAAAAAACGCCTTTATAGGTACCACTACAACTCCCGCTATCTTTGACACAAGCAGAATCTTTGGTTGTATGAGTATACAGATTTCCTGCGCAACCCGATAAGATAATAGAAGCAAAAACAGGCAAAGTTAACCAATAGCTTTTTTTCATCATTTCTCTCCATGATTCTCTGAAAAAAAGATCAAATGAATTGCCAGAGTTACAATTCAATTACTGCATAACAGCGTTTTACCAAAAATACCGATAAACACTCACGAGTGTTTTCCCTCACCTAAGTAAATACACATTTAAATTTATATTATCAACTTACTAACTTATGAGATGGATGGCAATAAAAATTCGTCACCCCAATACCGAGAATTTACTTAATCGAGAATCAATATTTTTCATTAAACGAGAATAGCAGAGCAAAATAGATTAAAAGTCAGTTACTTAATTCTAAAAAAAGGTAAAGCGAAAATTCAAGAATTTTACATACCGAGAATAAGGCATGTAATTTAACTACCATGAATTATGACAGTTAAAAAACAGTGTTTAACTAATTTATAAACACTCATTATTTGCAAATGATCAAAATGGAATACGTATTGACCATAACTATGTTTTCCTACTTGCACAAAAACATCTTACATCGGGCTAAAGCTGAGACCTTAACATTAACACGCTTAATATGTTTTCTTTCGCTGACTTAAGCTAGCCATACAAAAAGAGCACTGTATTTAGCGCGATATAAATCACACATACAATGCTCTTTAGAAACTATTTTAAAATAATGAAGGTTATTTTAGTGAGTCGTTAATTTCTTTTAGTGTTGCAACTGGGTCTGCCGATTGGGTGATTGGGCGGCCTACAACTAAATAGTCGCTGCCATCTTCAACGGCTTGTTTTGGTGTCATGATGCGCTTTTGATCGCCTGCATCGCTGCCTGCTGGGCGAATACCCGGAGTAACCAGTTTAAAGTCTGCGCCAAGTTCTGCTTTTAGCTTTTTCGCTTCTTGTGCTGAGCACACTACCCCATCAAGGCCTGATTCTTTGGCAAGTTTTGCTAGGTAAATCACTTGCTCTTCAGGTGTTTTATCTACACCTAAACGAGTAAGCTCTGCGGCATCCATACTGGTTAGTACAGTTACTGCAATCAGTAATGGAGCATCATCACCAAACTGCTCTAAAGCTTGTTTTGCTTTGGTCATCATTTCAACGCCGCCAGAGGCATGCACGTTAACCATCCATACACCCATTTTTGCAGCTGCTGTCACAGCTTTAGCCACTGTGTTTGGAATATCATGAAATTTTAGGTCTAAGAATACATCAAAACCTAAGTCGATTAGTTCCTTAACAAAGCTAGGACCAAAATACGTGAACATTTCTTTGCCTACTTTAAGGCGACACGTATCAGGCGATAATTGCTTTACAAACGCAAGAGCTGTTTGTTGATCATCATAATCAAGGGCAATTAATACTTTTTTTGAATCTTCGACAGACATAACTTTCCTAAAAACTAATGGACTAATATGAATTAAAAACCGTCTATGCCACGGCTTGGAACAATTGTTTCCCAGTGCTTACAAGATGGACATACCCAATAAATGGTATGACTGGTAAAGCCACAGTGTTGGCACTGAAAATCAGGTTTGGTTGCGATATAAGACGTAACTAACTTATCGATTTGATCGAGTACATCTTTAATATCGTTGTTTTGTTTAGCAAGTAGCTGTAATAAAAAGCTAAAGCCACGAATAGTCGGATGACGCTTTAAACTATCCGTTAAAAATTTAATTGCTTGCTCGATGTGGCCTTGTTCAAGTAAAGCTTGGCAATGTTTTATTTTTATTAATACGCCACCTTTATCGAGCAGTTCATTGAGTAATTCGTAAAACTGATGCGTTAAATTAAGTTTTTGATAACTGAGCGCCAATTCTTCAATAAATACCGGCGCAAAAAACGTAAATTGGCTAATCAGCTCTCGCCAATAGTAAATTGCTTTTACATAATCTTCTTTGGTGAAAGCACTGTGACCAAGCTCATACAATGGGCGAATAGCTTTATGGTTTAAGCTAATAGCTTTACGCATAATTTGCGTATCATTGTCTTGTAAGGCTGCTTCACAGTAAAAATTTGCAATCGCTTTTACATGCTGAGGTTTAGTGAACAACTCACTGTGGGCCTCGTACATGTTAATGCCCTTTTCCCATTCACGGGTTTGTGAATAAAGATTAATAATAGGCTCTAACGCTTCTTTATAGCCTGCCTTAACAAGCCATACTAAATGCTCTTCTGCACCATCTAACAAGCCTGCCATAATGTAATCTTCAGCAAGTTCTAAGCGGCTGGTTGCAGCTTGTTGCTCATCAAGACTTGGATGTTTTAATAGCAGCTCATGAATTTTAATGGCGCGGTCAAGTTCGCCACGGCGGCGGAACATAGTGGCTAGCGTTGAATAGTGTTCAACAGAATCAGCGGCAACTTCGAGTAGATTAATAAGGTGCTCTAAGCCTTGGTCTTCTTCTCTGTCTAAGAGAAATTTAAGGCCTTTAGAATATTCAGAGGTAATTTGGCGATTAAGCTGATGAGCTTGGTTTTTAGCGCTGTTTTTACCCATTATCCAACCGTAACCGGCTGCAACGGGTAAAAGTAAAAACAGAAGCTCAATCATGATTAGGTGTCTTTATTAGCAACAAGCTTTTTATTGTTTTTTTCAGGCGCTAATTTTTTCTTTAAGCGATAATTTTGCCACTTTAACTGAGAAAACAGTGTAAAGCTTATAAAACAACCAATTGCGACACCTAAAATAAAGCAGATACTTATTACAACAGCTAGGGGCAAAGTATTACTGGCGATTAAATAATTGATTTGCACCAATTGTGGATTCTGTGAACCAAGTACAAACGCAATAAATAAACACAGCGCAATTAATACAATTTTTAATACCCTAAACAAGTAACTACTCCTGTATAAAACTAGGCAATACTCGCATTTACGCGGTCACGTAATTCTTTACCTGGTTTAAAATGTGGTACGTGCTTACCGTCTAACTCAACTGTTTCGCCAGTCTTTGGATTACGACCTGTGCGAGGAGAACGATAATGCAATGAGAAACTTCCAAAGCCACGGATCTCGATGCGATCTGAGCTAGATAATGAGCCGGCCATTTGTTCAAGAATTTCTTTAACGGCATTTTCAACATCTTTCACAGGGATGTGTGCGTGTTGCTCGGCAAGTTGTTCTATCAATTCTGACTTAGTCATAGCGTTTCCTTAAAGAGTGGTAAAGGAAGGGCAAAACTGCCCTTCCAATTTTAAAAGACTAGATATTAGTCTTTTTGAGCATTTTTGAATGCTGCAGCCATAGCGTTTTCGAACGCTGGCTCTTCTTTCTTAAGCTTCTCTAGTACTTCTTTCTCTTCTGCTTCGAAAAGAGCTTTAACAGATAAGCTTAAAGTGCGGTTCTTACGATCAACACCAACGTATTTCGCTTCGATTTCGTCGCCTGCAGAAACTACAGTAGTAGCATCTTCAACACGCTCTTGAGCGATATCAGCTACACGGATGTAACCTTCAACGCCTTCGATTAGCTCAACAGTTGCGCCTTTCGCATCAACTTCAGTCACTTTACCTTTAACAATAGCACCTTTTTTGTTTGCGTCCAGGTAGTTATTGAATGGGTCAGCTTCGATTTGTTTAACGCCTAGAGAGATACGCTCACGCTCTGGGTCAACTTGTAATACGATAGCAGTGATTTCGTCGCCTTTCTTGAATTCACGTACAGCTTCTTCGCCTGGCGTGTTCCAAGAAATGTCTGAAAGGTGAACAAGACCGTCAATACCGCCTTCAAGACCGATGAAGATACCGAAGTCAGTGATTGATTTGATCTTACCAGTAACTTGGTCGCCTTTGTTTTGTAGACGAGCAAATTCTTGCCATGGGTTAGCAATACATTGCTTAAGACCAAGAGAAATACGACGACGCTCTTCGTCGATTTCAAGAACCATAACTTCAACAGTGTCACCTAGTGAAACAACTTTTGAAGGGTGGATGTTCTTGTTAGTCCAATCCATTTCAGAAACGTGTACTAGACCTTCTACGCCTTCTTCGATTTCAACGAAACAACCGTAGTCAGTAAGGTTAGTTACACGACCAGAAAGCTTAGAACCTTCTGGGTAACGACCAGCGATAGCTGCCCATGGATCTTCGCCAAGCTGTTTAAGGCCTAGAGATACACGAGTCTTTTCTTTGTCGAATTTAAGAACTTTAACTGCGATTTCGTCGCCAACATTAACGATTTCTGAAGGGTGCTTAACACGCTTCCACGCCATGTCTGTGATGTGTAGTAGACCGTCAACACCACCAAGGTCAACGAACGCACCGTAGTCAGTAAGGTTCTTAACGATACCTTTAACTTCTTGACCTTCAACAAGGTTAGCAAGAAGCTCTTCACGCTCTTGTGAGTTCTCTGATTCGATAACTGCACGGCGAGAAACAACAACGTTGTTACGTTTTTGGTCAAGCTTGATTACTTTGAACTCAAGCTCTTTACCTTCAAGGTGAGTTGTGTCACGTACTGGACGAACATCAACAAGTGAACCAGGTAGGAAGGCACGGATTGAATCAACTTCAACAGTGAAACCGCCTTTAACTTTACCGTTGATTACACCAGTAACAGTCTCTTGCTCTTCACATGCTTTTTCTAAGCGGATCCACGCTTCGTGACGCTTCGCTTTCTCACGAGAAAGGATAGTTTCACCGAAACCGTCTTCGATTGCGTCTAAAGCAACATCTACTTCGTCGCCAACAGCAACTTCTAGTTCACCAGCAGCATTTTTGAATTGCTCAGCAGGGATTGCACTTTCAGATTTAAGACCAGCATCAACAAGTACGATGTTGTTCTCGATTGAGATAACAGTACCTTTAACGATAGAGCCTTGCTCTGCTTCAAAACCCTTAAGGCTTTCTTCAAATAACTGCGCAAAATTTTCTGACATTATACGTCTCTAAATAATTAAATAACCAATTAGCAACCATGCTGCATGGGGTTGTTAAAATAGCACTGGCTTCCTGCCGGCACCTTAATAAATTACTTTTAAGCTTTTGGAAGCTTACCTGCAAGTACTGCTTCGTCGAGTAAAGTTACTACTTTATCAAACACTTGCATTGCATTGAGCTCGCTTGTATCGAGCTCAATGGCGTCTTCTGCAGGAACAAGCGGCGCAACTTCACGCGTCATATCACGGTGATCGCGAGCTTTTATGTCCTCAAGTAGACCACTTAGTGTAACATCAAGACCGCGTTCGTTCAACTCAGCAAAGCGACGACGAGCGCGCTCTTCAGCTGATGCGGTTAAATAAATCTTCAATGGTGCATCTGGGAACACAACTGTGCCCATGTCACGACCATCGGCAATTAAGCCGCTCTCAGTACGAAACGCACGTTGACGACGTAATAATGCTTCTCTCACCCGTGGTAATGCAGCAATTTTTGATGCCGCAGCACCCACTTCTTCGTTACGAATTGTGGTTGTGACGTCTTCGCCTTCCAAGACAATTTTAGAAGTATGCGTTTGGCTATCGACCAAAAACTGTACATCTAAGTTTGCAGCTAGCGGAACTAGCGCATCTTCATTATCTAGTTCAATTTGATGATGAAGCGCTGCAAGTGACAGCACACGGTAAATCGCTCCACTGTCTAATACATCCCAACCTAATTTCTCGGCTAACAAGCGACAAACAGTTCCTTTACCTGAACCACTTGGGCCATCGATGGTGATTACGGGCATTGATAACGCCTGCATTTATAACCTCCTGCAATGCACACCAAAATAAAACCGCGATATTATACGCCAGTTCTAGAAATAGATCCGCATTTAGAATGTAACTTTTTATATTTTCTTCTGTTTTATTGACTTGAGACAGACTCTAGTACTTTGAAAAACGTTGGAAAAGTTTTGTATGTACACTTAGGATCGTTAATGGTTATCGGCTTTCCGCCAACGGCAACCATTGCAAAACACATGGCAATACGGTGATCGTTATAGGTATCAATCGCTACATCGTTAAAAGTGTCTGGTGGTGTAATTTCGATGAAATCTTCACCTTCAACCACTTCTGCGCCAACTTTACGAAGCTCTGTCGCCATGGCATATAAGCGATCTGTTTCTTTGACACGCCAGTTATAGATATTACGAATTGCTGTTTTACCTTTTGCAAAAAGCGCAACAGTAGCTAGTGTCATTGCCGCATCAGGGATTGCATTGGCATCAATATCAACCGCGTTTAGCTCGCCTTTACGAACCACCAGCTTTTCATCGTACCAATCAATTTTAGCGCCTACTTGCTCCATAACTTTGGCAAAACCAATATCACCTTGAACAGATGCTGCACCTACCCCGTTAATTTCAATTTCGCCACCAGCTATTGCAGCCGCCGCAACAAAATAAGAGGCGCTTGATGCATCACCTTCAACCATAATGCGCTCAAGTGCTTGATACTGCTGACAGCCTTTAACGTAAAATGTTTCGTAATTGTCATGGCTTACAGTAACGCCAAAGCGCCTCATTACATCTAGTGTAATATCAATGTATGGCTTTGATACTAGCGTGCCTTTAATGGTGATTTCTGTATCGCCATTAAATAATGGCGCTGCCATTAGTAACGCTGTTAAGAACTGGCTAGAAATGCTGCCATCAATTGCAACTTTACCACCGTTGATTTTGCCGCCTTTTATGGCCAGTGGTGGATAATCTTTATGCTTAAGGTATTCAACATCACCACCCAATGCTTGCAATGCATCTACCAAATGACCGATTGGGCGCTCTTCCATACGAGGCTCACCCACCAGCTGGTACTCGCCTTCGACAGCAGCTAAAACCGCTGTCAAAGGACGATAAGCAGTACCGGCATTACCTAAAAATAAAGGCTCACTTGGGGTTTTAAATTTACCTGCAACCCCCTCTACGGTAGCCACTGTTTTATCTTCATTAAGCGATACATTTACACCTAGAAGATTTAACGCACCTAGCATGTGACGAATGTCATCACTATCTAGTAGGTTTTCAACAACCGTTGTGCCCTCAGCAAGAGCAGCTAGTAACAAAATACGGTTTGATAAACTTTTTGAGCCTGGCAGTGTCACACTACCATTTACCTTTGCAATCGGTTCAAGACGAAGCTGTTCCATAATTAGCTGTTCTCCTTGGCGAATTTTTCCATAAAATTAACCAAGGCTTGAACACCTTCAAGTGGCATCGCATTATAAATGCTTGCGCGCATACCACCGACAATACGGTGACCTTCAAGGGCTAATAAGCCTGCTTCTTTTGATTCACTAATGAATTTATCATTCAGTGATTCGTCGTTTAGCCAAAACGGTACGTTCATACGCGAACGGCAATGTTTAGCAACTTTGTTGCTGTAAAAATCTGAGCTATCAATGTAGTTGTAAAGAAGTTCTGCTTTTGCGATGTTTTGTTCTTCCATCGCTTTAACGCCGCCGTTTGCTTCAAGCCATTCAAATACTTCAGCTGCTAAGTACCACGCAAATGTCGGTGGCGTGTTATACATGCTGCCTTGTTTTGCTTCTAATGCGTAATCAAGAATACCTGGCTTGGCAAGACCTTCACGCTCAAGAAGTGTTTTGCGAATAATAACAATCGATAAACCAGACGGGCCGATATTCTTTTGTGCGCCAGCGTAAATAAGATCAAACTGATTTACGTCAAACTCGCGCGATAAAATAGTCGATGACATATCAGCCACAATCGGTGCTGATGGGTGTGATGGTACGTCAAAAATTTCGATACCATCAACGGTTTCATTCGGACAATAGTGAATGTATGACGCATCAGCTGGTAATTCCCAGCTGCTTGCTGGTTTTATAGAGAACTGGCCATTTTGCTGCTCATCATCACGTACATTGATGCTTTCAACTGCAGTGAATTTTGCCGCTTCTGAAGTAGCCCCTTTAGACCACACACCGTTTTCACAGTACACAGCTGGCTTATCATCAAGGTGAAGGTTCAGTGGTACAGCACTGAATTGACCACGGCCACCGCCGTGCATAAATAACACTTCAAACTCATCGCTAATATTCATTAAACGACGCAGGCTTGCTTCACATTTAGTGGTAAGCGCTAAAAAGTCGCTGCTGCGATGGCTAATTTCCATCACAGAGACACCTAAACCTTGCCAATCTATAAATTCTTTTTGTGCTTTTTGCATAACTGCCGGCGGTAGCATTGCCGGTCCTGCACAAAAATTATACTTAGTCATTACTTTGCCTCATTCCAGTAATTATAGTGCGGATAAAAAAAGCGGCCGAAGCCGCTTTTTAAATCAATGTTATTCTGAAGGTGGGTTATCACCCGTTTCTTCAGTATTGGTATCGACTACTTCAACGGCCTCGCCTTCGATGGCTTCAAGCTCATCAACTTCGATTTCTTCGATACGTTGTAAACCAACTACTTGCTCTTCGTCAATAGTTCGTATCAAAATAACGCCTTGAGTATTACGACCAACCGTAGAAACCTCATTTACACGAGTACGTACTAAGGTACCGCGATTCGAGATAATCATGATTTCGTCGTTATCGTCAACTTGTACTGCACCAACCACAGCGCCATTACGCTCGCTTACTTTGATTGATACAACACCTTGTGTTGCACGGCTCTTCGATGGGTAATCTTCAAGTGCAGTACGCTTACCATAACCGTTTTCTGTCACAGTTAGGATTGCGCCATCTGACTTAGGTACGATTAACGACACAACGCGTTGGTCGTCAGCCATCTTAATACCACGAACACCTGTTGCTGTACGACCCATTGGACGTACACCTTTGAAGCGGATTTCTGGGTTACCGTTTTCGTCTAGAACTGGGTTACCGTTTTCATCAACAACTGCTGACTCTTCTGCTTCTTTAAAGCGAACAACTTTACCTGCATCAGTGAATAGCATGATTTCATTCGTGCCATCAGTGATATCAACACCAATTAGGCTATCGCCTTCATTTAGGTTAACAGCGATGATACCGCTCGCACGTTGACGGCTGTATGCTGTAAGTGGTGTTTTCTTGACTGTACCAAACGCAGTTGCCATGAAGATGTATTTATCTTCTTCGTACTCACGTACTGGTAAGATAGCAGTAATACGTTCATCAGCTTCAAGTGGTAATAAGTTAACAATTGGCTTACCACGCGCTGCACGGCTTGCTAATGGTAACTGATATACTTTCAACCAGTATAAGCGACCTGCTGTTGAGAAACATAAGATTGTATCGTGGGTATTTGCAACTAATAGACGTTCGATGAAGTCTTCATCTTTCATCTTCGTTGCTGACTTACCTTTACCACCACGACGCTGTGCTTCGTAATCCGATAATGGTTGATACTTAACGTAACCTTCGTGAGAAAGCGTTACAACAACGTCTTCTTCATTAATTAGGTCTTCAAGGCTAATATCGTGAGCTGCTGCACTGATTTCAGTACGACGTTCGTCACCATATTGCTCTTTAATTTCTACTAGCTCGTCGCGGATAACTTCCATTAAACGCTCTGGGCTTGAAAGAATGTGTAAAAGCTCAGCAATTAGATCAAGAAGTGTTTGATACTCGTCTAAGATCTTCTCATGCTCAAGACCTGTTAGTTTGTGTAAACGTAAGTCTAGAATTGCTTGTGCTTGTTGCTCAGATAAATAGTACTGACCGTCACGGATACCTAGATCAGCCGCTAACCAATCAGGACGTGCTACGTTATCTTCACCTGCTTTTTCAAGCATTGCTTTAACAGTGCCTAATTCCCAAGAACGTGCTGTTAGTGCCGCTTTTGCTTCAGCTGGTGTTGGTGACTTACGAATAAGCTCGATAATTGGGTCGATATTCGCAAGTGCAATCGCTAAGCCTTCAAGCGTGTGAGCACGGTCACGGGCTTTACGTAAATCGAATACAGTACGACGTGTAACAACTTCACGACGGTGTACGATAAACGCTTCAAGCATTTCTTTTAAGTTGAAACACTTAGGTTGGTTGTTATCAAGTGCAACCATGTTCATACCAAACACAGTTTGTAACTGAGTTTGTGCATATAGGTTGTTTAAGATTACTTCACCAACATCACCACGTTTGATTTCGATAACGATACGCATACCGTCTTTATCAGATTCGTCACGTAGTGCACTAATACCTTCAATCTTCTTATCTTTAACAAGCTCTGCGATCTTTTCGATTAGGCGTGCTTTGTTAACTTGATAAGGGATTTCGTGAACGATGATTGTTTCACGACCGGTTTTTTCGTCAACTTCGATTTCAGCGCGAGCACGGATATATACTTTACCACGACCGGTTAAGTACGCTTGCTCAATGCCTTTTTTACCATTGATAATCGCCGCAGTCGGGAAATCTGGACCTGGGATATATTCAATAAGGTCAGCAATTGACATATCAGGGTTTTGAATAAGCGCTAAACAACCATTGATAACTTCTGTTAAGTTATGAGGTGGAATGTTCGTCGCCATACCAACCGCGATACCCGAAGAACCATTTACTAATAAGTTAGGTACTTTTGTAGGTAATACGTCAGGAATTTGCTCAGTACCGTCGTAGTTAGGTACGTAATCAACCGTTTCTTTTTCTAAATCAGCTAATAATTCATGTGACATTTTCGCCATACGGACTTCCGTATAACGCATTGCTGCCGCAGAGTCACCGTCAACAGAACCAAAGTTACCTTGGCCGTCAACAAGCATGTAGCGTAATGAGAAAGGCTGCGCCATACGAACGATGGTGTCATATACCGCGCTGTCGCCATGTGGGTGGTACTTACCGATTACATCACCAACAACACGTGCTGATTTCTTGTAAGGTTTATTCCAATCATTATTGAGTTCGTTCATTGCAAATAGAACGCGGCGGTGAACTGGCTTTAAGCCGTCACGTACGTCTGGCAATGCACGTCCTACGATTACACTCATCGCGTAATCAAGGTAGGAGTTTTTTAATTCATCTTCAATATTGACTGGCAGAATTTCATTGGCGAGATCAGTCATTTGATTTCACATTCCTTCAGTATTGACTCATTAAGAGGCAAACCGCCGTCTTAAGAGCTTTAGTTATTATTTCCAGACCATGCTATCACAATTTATTTAGATTTACAGGCGCTAAATCTTTGCGATTTATTAATTTCCCCCTATATAATGGCCTCAGATTAACGAGGAAGTTTTTTATGACCGAGCATCAAAATGTAGATAATGCAGAAATTGCAAAGTTTGAAGCCATCGCAGAACGTTGGTGGGACCGCGACGGAGAGTTCAAACCCCTTCATGAAATAAATCCTCTACGTTTGGATTTTGTCGCTGATAAAGTAGGCGGCTTATTTGATAAGGAAACCTTAGATGTTGGCTGTGGTGGCGGCATCTTAAGTGAAAGTATGGCACGTATGGGCGCTAAAGTAACCGGTATCGATATGGGCCAAGAGCCACTTACCGTTGCTAAGTTACATAGTTTAGAAACAGGCGTACCTGTTGATTATATAAAAGTACCTGCAGAGCAATTCGCTGCTGAGCACCCTGCTCGCTTTGATGTAGTGACTTGTATGGAAATGCTTGAGCATGTTCCAGACCCTGCTTCTATTATTCGTGCTGTAGCAGAACTTGCTAAACCGGGCGCTGATGTGTTCTTTTCAACATTAAATAAAACACCAAAAGCCTACTTGTTTGCTATTGTCGGTGCTGAAAAGCTTTTAAAGATGGTGCCTGAAGGTACGCATGACCATAAAAAGTTTATCAAACCTGCGCAGCTTATTGCATGGGCAGAAGAAGCAGGATTAAAAGTACGCGCCAGTACCGGCCTTCACTATAACCCGTTTTCTAAGCAGTACAGCTTAAATGATGATGTAAGTGTTAATTACATCCTGCACTTTGAGAAACTAGCCTAATGAGTGGTGTGCAAACACCCTCTATCGATTTTGATGCGTTTATCTTTGATTTAGATGGCACACTACTCGATACCGCGGATGACTTAGGTGGTGCATTAAACCGCGTGTTAGCAGACTCCAATGTGGCGCCTGTTGCTGAGCATGTTTATCGCCCTGTTGCGTCTAACGGTGCAAATGCATTATTAGAAGTAGGGTTTGGGGATAAATGGCCCGAACTTGAACAACTCGCCTTGCGCCAGCAGCTTCTTGACTATTACGCCGAAGATATTGCTGTGCACAGTAAATGCTTCAACGGCATCGAACAGCTTTTAATTGCACTTGAGCAAAACAATATTAAGTGGGGCATTATGACTAATAAGCCCGGCTTTTTAACTGAGCCCTTAGTGCAAGCTATTCCCTCTTTGCGTGATGCAAAGGCAGTTGTGAGTGGCGATACATTAGCTGTGTCAAAACCATCACCGGATCCACTATTACACACTGCTGAGATCTTAGATGTTGATCCAAGCCGTTGTTTATATATCGGTGATGCTGAACGTGATATTCAAGCAGCAAAAGCAGCCAACATGTATAGCGCAACAGCGTTATGGGGTTATATACCCAGTGTAGACGCTGCACTTGGCTGGCAAGCGGATTTCAATTGGCAAACGCCGATTGATGGTTTCAACCATATATAGTGTTATTTGATAACTGAAACACCATATATTGTGATTTGATTTACTTTTGAGCATTCATTGATGATAAAAAAATCAGTCAAAATTTATTTTTCAAAACGGTAAATTTTCTGGATCTTTTGTTGATTTCTACAAATTTCGTCGTCTATGAATGTTCAAAGGTTAATGGTTACTAACACAATGCGCTTATCCAATAGTTATCCACAAATTGGGGCAATTCTATCCCTTGCAAAACAACTCAGACCACACTATCTTGTGATCTGCAATTTAAACAACACCAGATATTGTGGCTAAATGTTATTCAATTAGTTTATCTTGGTGTTGAATAATAATAATTACATTAAAGAATACCTTTGTCTTACAACTAAAATTTCCCAAGGAATACAGGCAAAACTATGAACCAACAGCTATCTGTAAGCAAACGTGACGGCCGTAAAGAGTCACTTGATCTAGATAAGATCCATCGCGTGATCGCTTGGGCCGCAGAAGGTCTAGAGAATGTGTCTGTCTCACAAGTTGAATTAAAATCACACATTCAATTTTATGACGGCATTCGTACCGATGACATTCATGAAACAATCATCAAAGCTGCAGCTGATCAGATCTCTAAAGATACGCCTGATTACCAATACCTCGCTGCTCGCTTAGCTGTATTCCATTTACGTAAAAAAGCATATGGTCAATTTGAGCCGCCGCGCTTATACGATCACATCACGAAATTAGTTGAAGACAAGCGTTATGATCAACACCTACTTGTTGATTATACCGAGCAAGAAATTGACGAGTTAGATGCTTACATTGATCACAACCGTGACTTAAACTTCAGCTACGCTGCTGTAAAGCAACTTGAAGGTAAGTATTTAGTTCAAAACCGTGTTACTGGTGAAATCTACGAAAGTGCACAGTTTTTATATATCTTAGTTGCTGCAAGCTTATTCTCTGATTATCCAAAAGAGACACGCCTTGATTACATCAAGCGTTTTTATGATGCAGTATCTACATTCAAAATTTCATTACCGACACCTATCATGGCTGGTGTTCGTACCCCTACACGCCAGTTCAGCTCATGTGTACTTATTGAATGTGGTGATAGCCTAGATTCTATTAATGCAACATCGTCTGCGATTGTTAAATATGTTTCGCAACGTGCAGGTATTGGTATTAATGCCGGTCGCATCCGTGCCCTTGGTAGCCCTATTCGTAACGGCGAAGCGTACCACACAGGTTGTATTCCGTTTTATAAGCACTTCCAAACAGCAGTTAAGAGCTGTTCACAAGGTGGTGTTCGTGGCGGCGCAGCAACACTGTTCTACCCACTTTGGCACTTAGAAGTTGAAAACCTACTTGTTCTTAAGAACAACCGTGGTGTTGATGATAACCGTGTACGTCACCTTGACTACGGTGTGCAATTCAATAAATTAATGTATAGCCGTTTAATCAAAGACGATTACATCACATTATTTAGCCCTTCAGATGTACCAGGTCTATACGATGCGTTCTTTGAAGATCAAGCAAAGTTTGATGAGCTATACATCAAATACGAGCAAGACGAGTCAATTCGTAAAAAACGTATTAAGGCGATTGAGTTATTCTCAATGTTTGCACAAGAGCGTGCGAGCACAGGTCGTATCTACTTGCAAAACGTTGACCACTGTAATACGCACAGCCCCTTCATCTCGACTGTGGCACCAATTCGTCAATCTAACTTATGTTTAGAAATTGCATTACCAACTAAGCCACTTAGCAATGTAATGGATGAAGAAGGTGAAATTGCACTTTGTACGCTGTCGGCGTTTAACTTAGGTGCAATTGAATCACTTGATGAATTAGAAGAGCTTGCTGAACTTGCAGTACGTGCCCTTGATAACTTACTTGATTTCCAAGACTACCCTGTTCCTGCGGCTAAAAACGCGACTATGGGTCGTCGTACGCTAGGTATTGGTGTTATTAACTACGCGTACTACTTAGCGAAAAATGGTAAGCGTTACTCAGATGGCAGCGCAAATGCCCTAACTCACAAGACATTTGAAGCAATTCAATATTACCTAATGAAAGCATCAAATGAGTTAGCGAAAGAACGTGGTGCGTGTCCTAAATTTAACGAGACAACGTATTCTCAAGGCATTATGCCAACAGATACTTACAAACGTGACCTAGATCAGTTCTGTGATGAGCCTCTTCACTTAGATTGGGATTCATTACGCGAGAGCATTAAAGAGCACGGTATGCGTAACTCAACGCTATCTGCCCTTATGCCTTCAGAGACATCATCGCAAATCTCTAACGCGACAAATGGTATCGAGCCACCACGTGGTCATATCAGCGTTAAAGCAAGTAAAGATGGTATCTTAAAGCAAGTAGTGCCAGATTATGAAAATCTGAAAGATAACTACGAGCTACTGTGGGATATTCCTTCAAACGATGGTTACCTACAGCTGGTTGGTATTATGCAAAAATTCGTTGACCAAACGATCTCTGCAAACACTAACTATGATCCATCTAAGTACGAAGGCGGTAAAGTACCTATGAAGGTGCTATTAAAAGACCTACTGACTGCGTATAAACTTGGTGTTAAAACCCTGTACTATCACAACACACGTGATGGTGCATCAGACTCTCAAGATGAGTTAACACCAGAGGTAGAAGATGACGGTTGTGCAGGCGGCGCTTGTAAAATCTAATTAAATTAATAACATAACAAAAGCGGGCTCATTAGCCCGCTTTGTCCTGACTGTTTTTTGAGAAATCACTATGTCATATACAACTTTTAGCCGAAATCATAATAACCAATTACAAGAACCGATGTTTTTCGGCCAAACGGTAAACGTGTCACGTTACGACCAACAAAAGTACCCTATCTTCGAAAAGCTAATCGAAAAGCAACTTTCGTTCTTTTGGCGTCCTGAAGAAGTTGATGTAAGTAAAGACCGTCTTGACTTCCAAGCGTTACCAGAACACGAAAAGCACATATTTTTAAGTAACTTAAAATATCAAACGCTTCTTGATAGTGTACAAGGCCGTTCACCTAACGTTGCGTTATTACCTATTGTGTCTATTCCTGAGTTAGAAACTTGGATTGAAACATGGGCGTTCAGTGAAACCATTCACAGCCGTTCATACACGCACATTATTCGTAACGTTACGCAATCTCCTGAACTTATCTTTGACGATATCGTAAGCAACGAGAAGATCAGTGAGCGTGCTGATGCGGTAACTAAGTACTACGATGATTTAATTAACATGATTTCTGTTTACAACCTATATGGTGAAGGTAAACATGTGATCAACGGTGAAGAAGTTAAAGTCAGCTTGTTTGACCTTAAAAAGCAACTTTACCTAGCAATGATGTCGGTTAACATCTTAGAAGCGATTCGTTTCTATGTAAGCTTTGCTTGTTCATTTGCTTTCGCTGAGCGTGAATTAATGGAAGGTAACGCAAAAATCATCAAGCTAATCGCCCGTGATGAAGCGCTACACTTATCTGGCACACAGCACATCTTGAACATTATGCAAGAAGGTAAAGACGACCCAGAAATGGCAATCGTTGCAGCACAATGTCGTGAAGAAGCAATTCAGATGTTTGTTGAAGCAGCAGAACAAGAAAAAGATTGGGCAGAATACCTGTTCAAGGATGGTTCTATGATTGGTCTTAACAAAGATATCTTATGCCAATACGTTGAATACATCACTAATGCACGTATGACTGCGGTAGGCCTACCTACACAGTTTGAAAGTAAGAGTAACCCTATTCCGTGGATCAACTCTTGGTTAGTATCAGACAACGTTCAAGTTGCCCCACAAGAAGCTGAAATCAGCTCTTACCTTGTTGGTCAAATTGACTCTCAAGTTGATGCATCTGACTTTGGTGACTTCGACCTGTAATGAGCTCAAACACCACTGCAGAGGTTATCCTTGCAGGAACAGACAGCCAGAATCTTGAATTTGATTCTGGCTGTTCATCTCTCCTTGAATGCCTAGAACAACACAAAATAGATGTCCCCTACCAATGCCGTGAAGGTTATTGTGGCGCATGCCGTGCAAAATTAGTCGAAGGTGATGTGAGCTACAATCAAGAGCCGCTTGCTTTTGTTAGAACTGGTGAAGTATTGCTGTGTTGTAGTAAACCCAATGGCAAGGTAAAAATTGAGCTTTAATGCCAAATAAGCTTACTCGTTTGGTAGAAATTTTCTTTATCTGACACACTCACCATTTGCTGATCAATCGTAACATCCCACTGCAGATTTTTAGTTAGATGACTCGCTAATTCCTCAATGAAGCTGTCATCAAACGCAATTAAATGGCCATTATTGATCAGATCCAACTGGTGCTCATTTTCTTTAAGCCAGTCGTTGTTTAAGGTTGTCACGACCCACAGTTCATCAACCCGCTTCGCGATTTTATTAAGCTGCACAATATCCGGTTGGTCAACAGCAAGCCATGTTTGATAGTGGTCATCAAGCGCTTTTATTGACACATCTGGTTCAGCATGACTGAACCTTGCATTCAATATGGCTGTTTCTTTGTGTGAAAATAAGCAATAACTTAAAAGCTTGAGTACAAAGTGTTGATAGCTTTCACGACGGTCACAAGCAGTGGTAAACACCTCTTTGTGATTACGATGCTCTCTTAAATCAGCAATAGTAAAATTTGCTTTGAATACCCTATTTTTATCAGACATAAGATTCAGCCATCTCAGTGTAACAGTCTAAGTATAGTGTATGGTGATAAAATCGCGACTTCAGGTAAAGTTATAGTATAACGTTATTGCGATTAATATTTTCAGCGTTATAATATAACGCAACACTCAACAACAAACTTAGAAGTAGTAATGATGAAACAAGTTTCAATTCTTTCTAGTGCTGTTGCCGCTGCGCTGTTTTCTCAATCAACAATGGCTGCTGTGATCACAGGTCAAGTATTAGATAAAAACCAACAACCTATCAGCAATGCTGAAATACATGTACACGGCAAATCACAAAGCGTTGTGACTGACAAACAAGGTCAGTTTAAAATTGATGTAGACAATAAAGGTCAGCTTCACATCAGTAAAAACAATTTCATCGATAAGCGTATTGCTATTAATGGCGAAGACCAAAATGTTGTGGTTACGCTTACACCAACCTCAGTTGAAACGGTTGTTGTTTATGCATCAGCGCTTCATAAAAATAGTCTTGAAATGATTTCGCCTGTGAATGTTTTAGCCGGTGATGAGTTAAAAGACAAAGCAAAACCGACATTAGGCGAAACACTAAAAGGTTTACCGGGCGTTAATGCTAGCTACTTTGGCCCAGTTTCATCAAGCCCAATTATTCGTGGTTTAGATGGTCCGCGTGTGAAGATCACCCAAAATGGCCTTGATAGCAGTGATGCATCTCGTATAGGCCCTGACCACGCAACATCAAATGACAGCCTAGCAGCAGAGCAAATCGAAGTACTTCGCGGCCCTGCTACTCTACTTTATGGCTCTGGCGCTATCGGTGGTGTGGTGAACGTTGTTGATAACCGTATTCCTACCGATAACATCGAGTCTTTAACCGGTGCTGCTCAATATACACACGATACAGTATCTAATACCAACACCTATGCTGCAAAACTTGAAACCGGTAACGATGGTTTCAACTTCCATTTTGACGGTACTAAGCGCAAAGGTCACGATTACGACACACCGAACTTTGAGCTTCCTGAGGAACATGAAGAGCACGAGGAGCATGAAGGTGAAGAGCATGAAGAACACGATACAGCTAACAGCGTAGAAAACACCTTTATCGATAGCCAAACAGTTAACTTTGGTACTAGTTACGTGGGCGATCACCTAACGCTAGGTGTGTCATTCGGCCGCATCGAAACAGATTACGGTATTCCTGCTCATGAGCATCATCATCATGAAGAAGAGGAAGATCATGACGAACATGAAGGTGAAGAAGAGCACGAAGAATCAGTATTTGCACAGCTAGAGCAAGACCGCTGGCAAGGCTACATGAGCTATGCACTTCATGATAACTGGATTGAAAATATCTCACTACGCGTTGGCTACACAGACTACAAACACGCTGAAATCGAAGATGGTGCAGTGGGCACCGTGTTTACAAACAAAACAACCGAAGCACGTGCAACCGTTGAGCACAAGTTAGGCCTTTGGCACGGTATGGCTGGTTATCACTACACTGAGTCTGACTATGATGCAGATGGTGAAGAAGCCTTTACGCCAGCAAGTGTCACTAAAACAAACGCGTTATTCGTTCTTGAAGAGCGCCAGTTTGGTGATGTGACCATTGAGCTAGGTGCACGCCTTGAAGATTATCAAATCGATTCTGCTGTAAGCATGGCTGAGCATCATCATGATCACGATCACGATCATGAAGAGGAAGAAGAGCACCATGACGAAGAAGAAGCTGAAATAATTAACTACAGTGAAGATTTCACAAATCTAGGCTTATCTGCAGGTGCAATTTGGCAATATCAAGAAGGCCAAAGTGTTGCTCTGAGTGTATCACGTTCAGAACGTGCGCCGCTAAGTGCTGAATTACTTTCAAACGGTATTCATATCGCAACAGGTACTTATGAGCTAGGCCTTGGTTATCATATTGAAGATGGCGAAATTCATTTTGAGCCAGAAGATATCAAGCAAGAAACTGCAACTAACTTTGATTTAAGTTTCCGTCGTTTTATTGGTGACTTTGGTTACACAGTTAACTTCTTCTATAACGACATTGAAAACTACTACTACCAGCAAAATACCGGTTTAGTTTTTGATGAAGAGCATGGCTTAGAATCAGCAGCTGATGCAGATGAAGATGCAATGGCGGTTTACCAATTCACAAGTAAAGATGCGAAATTATACGGTATTGAATTTGACGTACATTATCAAGTGACGCCAAGTGCGTTAGTTAAAGTGTTTGGTGATTCAACAACGGCTAAGCTAAAAGATGATGAAGGTTACTTACCTCGTATTCCGGCTAATAAACTGGGTTCTGAATTACAGTACACAGTGTCTGATTGGAAGTTTAGCCTAACCGGTACTCATTATTTTGAGCAGTCTGACATTACTGCTTACGAGACAAAAACTGACGGCTATACCCTATTTGATGCATCAGCTAACTACCAACTTGACTTAGGTCCTGTTGATACACAGCTTTACATCAATGTTGACAACTTAACCGATGAACTTGGTTTCGTACACAGCTCATTCATTAAAGAAAAAGCACCACTACCTGGTCGTAACTTCAGCTTGGGTATTCGCGGTTATTTCTAATCGCTTTTAATAGTTATAAAAAAACCCTCTCACTTTTAAAGTGAAAGGGTTTTTTATTAAGCATAGAAACTTAACAAAATTAGCTATTAGCCCTTTTGTTCAATCTTCGCCCATGAATCACGAAGACCCACAGTTTGATTGAATACTAAGGTTTCTGCTTTGCTATCACGACAGAAGTAACCTGTACGCTCAAACTGGAAGCCCTGCTCTGCTTGTGCATTTGCAAGTGACGGCTCAACTTTCGCATTTTCAAGAACCACAAGTGATTCAGGGTTTAGTGTTGCGTTAAAGTCTTCTGCTGCCGCTGGGTTAGGCACGTTAAATAAACGGTCGTATAAACGAACTTCAGCTGTGATAGATTCACTCGCTGATACCCAGTGAATTACACCTTTAACCTTACGGCCATCGCTTGGGTTTTTACCCAGAGTTTCAGGATCGTAAGAACAGTAGATAGTTGTAATTTCGCCGTTTTCGTCTTTTTCAACGCGCTCAGCTTTAATTACATACGCACCACGTAAACGTACTTCTTTATCAAGAACTAAACGCTTAAACTTGTTGTTTGCTTCTTCACGGAAGTCTTCACGCTCGATATAAAGTTCACGAGTGAAAGGTACGTCACGGCGACCCATCTCTTCTTTATTCGGGTGATTAGCTACAGACAATGTTTCTACTTTATCTGCGTCATAGTTTTCGATAACAATCTTCACCGGATCAAGAACAGCCATTGCACGAGGTGCATGTTCATTTAGGTCTTCACGGATACAAGCTTCTAGCATGCCCATTTCAACCATGTTTTCTTGTTTAGTGATACCGATACGAGAACAGAACTCACGCACTGATGCAGGTGTATAACCACGACGACGTAGACCAGCAATCGTTGGCATACGTGGGTCGTCCCAGCCTTCAACATGACCATTTACTACTAAGTCGTTTAATTTACGCTTAGACATAATGGTGTACTCAAGATTTAATCGTGAGAACTCGATTTGTTGCGGATGACACTCAAGGCTGATGTTATCTAATACCCAATCGTATAAACGACGGTTATCTTGGAACTCAAGCGTACATAATGAATGTGTAATACCTTCTAGCGCATCTGAAATACAGTGCGTGAAGTCGTACATTGGGTAAATGCACCACTTGTCACCTGTTTGGTGGTGATGAGCAAAACGTACACGGTATAAAATTGGATCACGCAATACCATGAATGAGCTTGCCATATCGATTTTAGCACGCAGTACACATTCACCTTCTTTGAATTCGCCATTACGCATTTTTTCGAATAACGCTAGGTTTTCTTCAACTGGTGTATCACGGTATGGGCTGTTTTTACCTGGCTCTTTTAAAGTACCACGGTATTCACGGGCTTGATCTGGCGATAAGAAACACACATATGCTAGGCCTTTTTCGATAAGCTCAACAGCATAGCCGTATAACGCATCGAAATAGTTAGATGAATACTTAATTTCACCATCCCACTGAAAACCTAACCACTGCACATCTTCTTTAATCGAGTTTACGTAGTTGATGTCTTCTTTTTCTGGATTCGTATCATCAAAACGTAAGTTACAAAGACCTTGATAATCTTGGGCGATACCAAAATTTAAACAAATAGACTTTGCATGACCAATGTGTAAAAAACCGTTTGGTTCTGGTGGAAAACGCGTGTGTGTAGTCGCATGCTTACCGCTTGCTAGATCTTCGTCGATACGCGTTCTAATAAAGTTACTTGGGCGATTCTCAATTTCCGCCATAGGAGCATAATCCTCTGAATATTGCATGGTGACAAAACTAATGCATTATTACAAAAACAAACCCTAACATACAGTGGTTGCATCATGTTTATTGAAGATATTACGTCGATTGTTGAATACATAGTTCACAGACTCGACAAAATCGGTAAAAAAATTGTTCTAACGCAATAAAATGATCATTGACTAGCGATATAGTGCCGTCAGTTTCACTACCAATAAGGAAAAAAGATGGCTTCGCTCAATCAACATCGAGTCTATATTCCAAGCTCAGCACGTGCAAACCAGTATGTGTTAGTTGAATTTAAACCTACTGATGAGTTTTTTGCCCAGTTCACCAATGTGAGCTGTGCTTATAAGCGTCTTGCAAGGGAGTTATTTGCACTATGTGATGAGTATGAATTACATAATGTACACCTAATCGCCAACGATAAATTACCCGTGGTTCGTTACCATGATGAGGCATATAGCTTAGAAACCGCTAAGCAGATTTTGTTTTTCTATAACCCACAATACCATGAAGCACATAATGTATTTGCTGATGGTGAGCAAAAATGCAAAAAAATTCGTTTATTATTCTTAGCGACTGGTAAAGATATTCGCGCTCATGCGGCTAGTTTTCATCATAATGTGCAAAGAGTGATCAACTCATTACAAGAAAAGCTACTAAGCGGCCAACCACCTCTTAAAATTCGTGACCACCAACATCTAACTTATGATTTATTTGCTAAAGCAAAAGGTCACAAAGAAAGCTATGGCTATAAATTACGTAGCTTATACCCACGTTACCAGTCTCGCCAATGTCATGTGCCAAATGAACACAGTGAGATGACATACGCTGGGTTTTCGCTTCCAGTAACTCGCGCCATTAAAACGCAATTTCAGCATATGTTGAATGAAGAGAATTATACGCAGTTTTATCAATACATCTTTGATGCATTCAAACGAGCATGTGATAAACGCGGATTAACACTCGGCGCTTTCATCGCTAACGGTACCCGCCCTATTGTTCGTAATAGCAATATTGATAACGCACAAAGTAACAGCGAACTGCAAAAGCTGACCTTTGATTGCAGCTCTGAGCAGGTGCAATTACAACAGTATTGGGATGCAGCTCAACTTGTAGATTCACTACATTTTGTGATTGCCGCAGCCGATAAAGACAAGCATGACATTGGTTATGGTAAGTTTATGAATCAAGTGCAAAGTGCGATAAATGAAGTTACTGACGAGCTGGCATTTAATCCAACTCGCCAAGATTTACGTGTGCGTTTTTATCAGCACATTAACTATCAATATTAAGAGTATACCCAAGCCCCTCAATATGCTGAAACTCGCACCTTGGGGTGGTTTGGGTATATAAGAGGTGACACATGCGTCACCTCTTATTACCTAGCTTAGTTAAATCTAGACGCAATACTTTAGAGCGGCGTTCATGGTTATAAAGCGCTTTTTTCTTCGCAGGTAGCTCATCAACTGTCACTATTTCAAAACTTTGCTCTAAAAACCAGTGAATGCTGCGTGTAGTGAGAGCAAATAAATGCGAATAACCTGCACGTTTAGCCTTATTAATAATAAACCTCAGTAGATAACTGCCGCGGTCGGCATCTCGGTACTGAGGGTGGACAGCCAAACTTGCAAACTCCCCTACTTGTTCATCAGCAAACGGATACAAAGCCGCACAGGCTATGATAAGTCCATCACGCTCAATAACCGTAAATTGTTCAATTTCAATTTCTAGCTGTTCACGAGAACGACGAACCAAATAGCCTTGCTGTTCAAGGGGTCTAATAAGGTTAATGATACCGGTAATATCAGCAATACTGGCACTTCGTAATTGCTCAGAGCTTTGTGGTGCGATTTGTGTACCAATACCATCTAAAGAGAATAACTCTTGAAGTAATGCGCCATCCTCTTTATAGCTAACAAGGTGGCAACGATGCACGCCACCTCGACAAGCATCAATTGCAGCTTGTAAAAATACAGTAGCACTTAAACATGAATCTGGTTGCTTGCGATAGCTTGCTAATAGCTGCTCAGCTTCATTTGGCATTAGCTCTGCAATTGCTTCACCATTTTCATCCAAAATACCGGCTTCTTTACAAAAGCCAAGCATTTTATCGGCGCGTAGTTTGAGAGCTACTTGCGTAGCAATTTCTTCAGCAGTTAAATTAAAGCTTTCACCTGTAACAGACGCCGCTATTGGCCCAAGCAGCACAATTCCGTTGTTATCTAACTGGTGGCGAATACCCGCAACATCGATACGTCTCACTCTACCTGAATGATGATAGTCAACACCTTCATCAACACCTAAAGGCTGAGCAATAACAAAATTACCACTCACCACATTTAAAAATGAGCCAGACATAGGTGTACTACTTAAAGACGTAGATAAACGCGCGGTTATATCAAACTGCATTGCACCCGCAACTTTTTTAATTACATCAAATGTTGCGTTATCAGTTACACGTATCTCATTATGAAACTGACTAGTTATGCCAACTTGTTCAAGCGCGGCGTTAAACTGTGGGCGAGCACCAAACACTAAAACAATCTTAATACCAAGACTAGTTAATAACGCGACATCGTTGATGATGCTGCGACAACCAGACTGATCGATCGCCTCTCCGCCAAGCATAACAACGAATGTTTTACCGCGGTGAGCATTAACGTATGGAGTTGACTGGCGAAATCCATCTACCAATTCTGTGGTACGCACGTAATATTTACCTTATTAAAGTCGAATGTTTTAATAAAAACAGATATACAAGCAACAAGTGTAGAGAATTTATATTCACAAATAAAGCATTATTATTCTTAATTTGCAGGTGGAATTTTCGTGCATGTTATAAGATAGTGGCAGATACAAAAAAGGCCCGCATAAGCGAGCCTTTTTTAAGAGATTAGAACTGATTACCAGCCTGTTTTCTCTTTAAGTGCATTACCGATATCAGCTAATGAACGTACAGTTTTTACGCCAGCAGCTTCTAATGCAGCAAATTTCTCATCAGCAGTACCTTTACCGCCTGCGATGATTGCACCAGCGTGACCCATACGCTTACCTGCAGGTGCAGTAACACCAGCAATGTAAGAAACAACAGGTTTAGTCACGTTGTGCTTGATGTATTCTGCAGCTTCTTCTTCTGCAGTACCACCGATTTCACCGATCATAACGATAGCTTCAGTTTGCTCGTCTTTTTCGAACATTTCTAAAACGTCGATGAAGTTAGTGCCAGGGATTGGGTCACCACCGATACCAACACATGTTGATTGGCCGAAACCAGCGTCAGTAGTTTGCTTAACCGCTTCGTAAGTAAGAGTACCAGAACGCGATACGATACCTACTTTACCAGGCTTGTGGATGTGACCAGGCATGATACCGATCTTAGTTTCACCCGGAGTGATAACACCTGGGCAGTTAGGACCGATCATACGAACACCAGTTTCATCAAGCTTAACTTTAACGTCAACCATGTCTAGTGTTGGGATACCTTCAGTGATACAAACGATTAGCTCGATGCCAGCATCGATAGCTTCTAAGATTGCATCTTTACAGAAAGGTGCTGGTACATAGATAACTGATGCAGTTGCGCCAGTTGCTTCAACAGCGTCACGTACTGTGTTGAATACTGGAAGACCAAGGTGCGTTTGACCGCCTTTACCTGGGCTTACACCACCAACCATTTGCGTACCGTACTCAAGCGCTTGCTCAGAGTGGAAAGTACCTTGGCCACCTGTGAAACCTTGACAGATAACTTTTGTATCTTTATTGATTAATACAGACATTATTTGCCCTCCGCAGCAGCAACAACTTTTTCAGCTGCGTCTGTTAGTGATTCAGCAGCGATGATGTTAAGGTCAGAACTAGCTAGTACTTCACGACCAAGTTCCGCGTTAGTACCTTCTAAACGTACTACTACAGGAACATTTACACCTACTTCTTTAACTGCACCGATGATACCTTCTGCGATCATGTCACAACGAACGATACCACCAAAGATGTTAACTAAAACAGCTTTAACGTTGTCGTCAGATAAGATGATCTTGAATGCTTCAGATACACGCTCTTTAGTTGCGCCGCCACCAACATCTAGGAAGTTAGCTGGCTTGCCACCGTGTAGGTTTACGATGTCCATAGTACCCATCGCTAGGCCTGCACCGTTAACCATACAACCAACGTTACCGTCTAGTGCAACGTAGTTAAGCTCGAAGCTTGCAGCGTGAGCTTCACGCGCGTCTTCTTGTGAAGGATCGTGCATTTCACGGATTTTAGGTTGACGGTAAAGCGCGTTACCATCTACACCGATTTTACCGTCTAGACAGTGAAGGTTACCTTCGTCTGTGATTACTAGCGGGTTGATTTCTAATAATGCGAAATCGAAATCGTTGAACATGTTTGCAAGACCCATGAAGATCTTAACGAACTGTTTCATTTGAGTAGGGTTTAAACCTAGTTTGAAACCTAATTCACGAGCTTGGTAAGCTTGAGGACCAACTAGTGGATCGATCTCAGCTTTGTGAATTAATTCTGGAGTTTCTTCTGCAACTTGCTCGATTTCAACACCACCTTCAGTAGATGCCATGAAAACAACTTTACGAGAAGCACGATCTACTACAGCGCCAAGGTATAATTCGTTAGCGATGTCAGTGCAGCTTTCAACAAGGATTTTAGCTACTGGCTGACCATTTTCGTCTGTTTGGTAAGTAACTAAGTTTTTACCTAACCAGTTCGCAGCGAACTCTTTAACTTCGTCGATTGTTTTAACTAGCTTAACACCGCCAGCTTTACCACGGCCACCTGCGTGAACCTGTGTTTTAACAACCCACATATCACCGCCGATTTTCTCAGCAGCTGCTGCAGCTTCTTCAGGTGTATCGCAAGCGAAACCTTGAGAAACTGGTAAACCATATTCGGCAAAAAGTTGTTTTGCCTGATACTCATGCAAATTCATGATGCTTTATCCAATTTTTTATACTAAAAGAGCTGAATATTTATGCAAAATAAACAGCTATCCCAAATTGCGCACTTAGTATAAATCCCAAGGCTCCACATGAAAACCCCAGTTAGACCAAAGGCGCAAAAAAAAAGCTGTGAACGAGGTTCACAGCTTAGTTTTCATACAACCAGATTAAACATCTAGTAGTAAACGAGTCGGATCTTCAAGTAACTCTTTAATTGTTACTAAGAAACCTACTGATTCTTTACCATCGATTTGGCGGTGATCATAAGATAACGCTAAGTACATCATTGGTAAGATTTCAACTTTACCATTTACAGCCATAGGACGCTCTTGGATTTTGTGCATACCTAAAATTGAAGACTGTGGTAAGTTGATGATTGGTGTAGATAGTAATGAACCGAATACACCACCGTTAGTGATAGTGAAGTTACCACCTGTCATGTCATCAATTGATAATTTACCGTCACGACCTTTAAGCGCTAGCTCACGGATACCTTTTTCGATTTCAGCAACTGATAGCTTGTCACAGTCTTTAAGTACTGGTGTAACAAGACCACGTGGTGTAGAAACCGCGATGCTGATGTCGAAGTAGTTGTGATAAACAATGTCATCACCGTCGATAGACGCATTTACTTCAGGGAAACGCTTAAGTGCTTCAGTTACTGCTTTCACGTAGAAAGACATGAAACCTAAACGGATACCGTGACGCTTTTCGAAAACTTCTTGGTACTGCTTACGAAGATCCATGATTGGCTTCATGTTAACTTCGTTGAAAGTCGTTAACATTGCAGTTGAGTTTTTCGCTTCAAGAAGACGATTAGCGATTGTTTTACGTAAACGAGTCATAGGAACACGTTTTTGCGTACGGTCACCCATAGGTGCTGCTGGCGCTGCTGCTTCTGCTTTAGGCGCTGCTGCCGGTGCTTTTAAGAATGTATCAACATCTTCTTTAGTTACACGGCCATTTTTGCCAGTACCTTTGATTTTTGATGCATCAAGACCTTTCTCAGCGATTAAACGACGAACTGACGGTGTTAATACGTCAGAGCTGTCATTTGATTCGCTTGCTGGTGCTGCTTCAGCTTTAGGAGCTGCTGCTGCC
>NZ_PNCZ01000045.1:0-5669 GCF_005887425.1 Pseudoalteromonas sp. S2721 | reverse complement strand
AATAAATCCGCCCGTTTCAAGGCATGACGCTTCCCCCTTAGCTCAGTTGGTTAGAGCGACGGACTGTTAATCCGCAGGTCCCCCGTTCGAGTCGGGGAGGGGGAGCCAACTCTACGAATATATTAAATTTTATCTCTTTTTTGCCTCACCGATTGTATTAGACTTTCCAGCGCTTATACACTACTCTAGTGTAAGTTATTTATATGCTTTGATATAAAATAGAATTCACTATTATTAAACCGATCAATCAAGGAATTGATTCCTTCCTTTTAGGCTTTTAAAAGATAAGAAACATGGCTGGTTTTAAAAAACTCATATTCGTACAACTTATTTCTTGGCTACTATTCGCATTATTAGGCGGATATTTTATTGCAATTAGTTTTGACAGTGCAGTAAGTGATGCCCAGCAAAAAGCACAGCGTGTAGTTAATGCCTATATAAACTCACAAACTATTGAACAGCTGGCACCAGAGAAACTTAGGCAAGCACTTTCTGATGGCAGTACTTTTTCAAAATTTGTAATCCGCGATCAAACTGGCAAAGTTGTTACAATGATAGAGTCTAGTCAGCCCCTCCCCTTGTTTGCTGAATTAGTTAATAATTCATTTAACTCTATCCGGCCTCAATTTGCAGTGAACCAGACATCTGACATAAAAATTGAATTTACGATCAATGCTCATAACCTAGCAACTCTGCTGCAACAAGCAATGTTTATTGTCATTTTGATATCTGGATTGATTGCATTATTACCAATTATTTATATGAACAGTATGTTCCGTCGCTTAAACAGAAAAATAAGCACAACAGTTGCTGATATTGTCGATATATACATAAATCAGAATCAAGTAAGCGACGATATTGAACAAGCTATGGACACTTCAAGATTAAAGAAGCTAAGCAAAGATTTAATTCCTTCGTTCAATCGTCTGTCACACTTTTTACAAACTAAACACGATGATATTCAAAATAATGCGCTAAGTATTAAAAAAGAAGCCTATAAAGATGTAGTCACTAACCTTGGCAATCGTAATATGTTTGTAGAGTATTACGAAAAAAATATTGAGAATGCAGAAAAAAGCACCTTTGGTTCACTTGCTATGGTGCGTTGTAGTGAGCTACAAACAATAAACCAAACACGTGGTTACCAAAAAGGTGATGAATACGTAAAAGGTGTGGCCGATATTATTAAACATATTAGCGGCACCTATACAGGCAGTCAGGTTTTTCGTTTAAACAGTTCTGATTTTGCTGTGGTACTGCCTAATACCCCACTTAAAGAAGCTGAACGCTTTGGCGATAACTTACAATCGCGTTTTACTCAGTATCAGCAAAACCAAGAATTAAGCTCAGTTGCTAACACAGGTATAGTTGGCTACGAAAAAGGTAAGCCGCTTGGTGAGTTATTATCAATTGTTGATAATGCAATGAGCATGGCGCAATCAAAACAAGCAAATGCATGGCATGTACAGCGTGAAACTGATTTAGTTAATAACGCCAGCGCAGGTTTTGGTAACCAAAACTGGCGTAAAGTCATTACCGAAGTGATCGAATCGAAACGTGTGCACTTGGTTATGCAGAACATTATGCCAATAGGTAAAAGTGTTAAAGCCTATGCTGAGATCCAAGTTCGTTTCAAAACTGCAGAAAACCAAATGCTGCCAACGGCCTCTTTTCTTGCAATGGCAGAAAAGCTAGAAATGGCAATGGAAATTGACCGTTTAATTATCGATACCACTTTAGAGAAGGTTAAAACGCGTAATTTCTCTGAAAAATTCTTTGGTATTAATGTTACTGCATCAAGCGCTCACAATGATCAATTTGTGATCTGGTTAGAGCGCCGATTACTTAAAGACAGCAATATCGCCTCTAAGCTTATATTTGAAGTCAGCGAGTTTGGATTACAACAAAACATTAAAGCAAGTAAACGCTTTATCGATATGGTACACCGCGTGGGTGCACGTATTACCGTAGAGCGTTTTGGTGTGGGTTTAACGTCATTTAAATTCTTTAGAGACTTAAAACCAGACTTTATCAAAATGGACGCAAGCTACACCCGCGGCCTTGAAGAAGATAAAAACAACCAATACTTTATGCGTTTAATGGTGGATCTAGCTCACCGTATTGGTGTGAGTGTATTTGCTGAAGGCGTCGAAAGCCAAGAAGAAAAACACATCATCGAAACACTGTGTTTAGATGGTGTGCAAGGCTATTACATCGAAAAGCCTAAAGATATCTAACCCCTCTTTAAGGCCCAAAAAACCTTACTATTTTTGGGCCTATTCCAGCTATACCCAAGCCACCTCAAGATGCAGAATTCAGCGTTTCACAGGTGCTTAATATCAAGGCGTTACTTTGCAGGAATGGCAGTCCCTTTTAAGAAGTAACAACGATGAGAGTAAGTGCCTGTGAAACGCCCAAAGGGTTGGTTTAAAAGCGATTTATACTGCGTTATTGATTTTAACAATAGAACCACTATTATTTGCAATCAATGCCTTGCCTAAATCGCTTTTAATTCCAACTGAAACTCGCATCTTGAGGTGGATTGGGTATATTAACTTTGCTTTAACACTTTAATCGTAAACAGCTTTGTTAATTTTAGCTATTCGTCCCTCATGTGTTGTGTCGGCCCCCATAAAAAAGGATAATAGAGCCGTTTTTATTCTCGTGAGGCACGCATGACAGAGTATGTCTTGTTATTGATTGGCACTGTGCTAGTCAACAACTTCGTTTTAGTTCAATTCTTAGGTTTATGCCCGTTTATGGGTGTATCGGGTAAGTTAGATACCGCGATTGGTATGTCTTTAGCCACAACCTTTGTACTTACACTTGCCTCCGTGACCAGTTATCTGGTGAATCATTATATTTTGATCCCGCTGGATATCGAATTTTTGCGTACCATGAGCTTTATTTTGGTTATCGCTGTTGTCGTGCAATTTACCGAAATGGTGGTGAGAAAAACCAGCCCGACACTTTATCGCTTATTAGGGATTTTCTTACCGCTTATTACCACTAACTGTGCTGTTTTAGGTGTTGCCCTACTTAATATCAAAGAAGACCACTCATTCTTACAATCGGCCGTGTATGGCTTTGGTGCCGCAGTGGGTTTCTCTATGGTGTTAATACTGTTTGCCGCATTACGTGAGCGTTTAGCTGCGGCTGATGTCCCTGCTCCTTTTAAGGGTGCTTCAATTGCGATGATCACCGCAGGCCTTATGTCGATGGCCTTTATGGGTTTTACAGGATTAGTGAAGTTTTAATATGACCTTGTTTTATGCTTTGATAGCGTTAGGTTCATTAGCGCTAATATTTGGTTTAATTTTAGGTTTTGCCGCCGTGCGTTTTCGCGTTGAGAGTAACCCTATTGTTGACCAAATTGATACCATTTTACCGCAAACACAGTGTGGCCAATGTGGCTACCCTGGCTGTCGTCCCTATGCAGAAGCAATTGCCAATGGTGACGAAATCAATAAGTGCCCGCCAGGCGGCGAAGCCACGGTAAAAAAACTCGCTGATTTAATGGGTGTTGAAGCAAAACCGCTGGCAGGCGGTGAGCAAGCAGATCCTGTTAAAACCGTTGCCTATATTCGTGAAGATGAATGTATTGGCTGTACCAAATGTATTCAAGCCTGCCCTGTTGATGCCATCGTTGGCGCAACTCGCCAAATGCACACTGTATTAATCGATGAATGTACCGGTTGTGACTTATGTGTTGAACCATGCCCTGTAGACTGTATTGATATGCTGCCTGTAAAAGAAACCAAACAAACCTGGAAATGGCAATTAAACGCAATCCCTGTGACTCAGGTAGATTAGGAGCACAGATGGAAAAGTTAATAGATCAAATTAAACAAGGCAAAGTGTGGTCTATACCTGGGGGCATTCACCCACCGGGTCAAAAGCTGCAATCAACAACACAAGCCATTGCAAGACTGCCACTACCAGACAAGCTCGTTGTATCTCTAAAACAACATATTGGTGCTAACGGTAAACTTATTGTTGAAAAAGGCCAGCAGGTTTTAAAAGGCCAAGCATTAACTAAACCAAGCGGCAATTGGTCTGTGCCTGTGCACGCGCCAACATCAGGGTTGATCAGCGATATTTGCCCAATGCCCTCTGCTCACCCGTCGGCGTTGCCTGAACTTAGCGTTATTATTGAACCTGATGGTGATGATAACTGGTGCGAGCTTAATCCTGTAACTGATGCCAAAACTCTTTCCCATGATGAGCTTGTTGATATTATTCATCAAAGTGGTATCGCAGGTATGGGCGGTGCTGGCTTCCCAACCTATGTAAAAGCAGATACCCGTAAAGCCATCGAGTTTTTAATTGTTAATGCCGTTGAGTGTGAACCTTATATCACCGCTGATGACATGCTAATGCGCGAACATGCCGATGGTATAATTGCCGGTATTGAATTAATGCAGCAGCTGTTAAGTCCACAGCTGACAATTATTGGTATTGAAGATAATAAGCCCGATGCTATTGCTGCCATGAAACTCGCAGCACAGCATAACGACAGCATCATAGTGCAAACAGTGCCAACGGTTTACCCTTCTGGCGGTGAAAAACAGCTAATTAAACTGCTAACGGGCAAAGAAGTCCCAAGTGGTAGTATTCCTGCCGATATTGGTATGTTGGTGCAAAATGTCGGTACTTTGTTTGCGGTAAATCAAGCCGTACATGAAGGTAAACCACTGATAGAGCGTGTAGTAACGGTAACCGGTAACACCATTCATAAACAAGGTAATGTGTGGGCTTTACTAGGCACTGAAATTAAACATTTATTAGACTGCCAAGGCTTTTCTCCGGTTCCACAGCAACGTGTGGTTATGGGCGGTCCAATGATGGGCTTTACCCTGCCAACCGTGCGTATTGGTGTCGTTAAAACGACAAACTGTATTTTAGCGCCAGATCACCAAGAACTTGCTGAGCCGGGTGATGAAAAAGCCTGTATTCGTTGTAGTGCCTGTGCTGACGCCTGCCCTGCATCATTGTTACCTCAGCAATTGCAATGGTTTGCCAAGTCTAAAGAATACGACAAACTCAACGAGCACAATTTATTTGATTGTATTGAATGTGGCGCCTGTGCTTATGTTTGCCCAAGCGAAATACCCTTGGTGCAGTACTATCGTGTTGCTAAAGCTGAAATCAAAGAGCAGCAAGCAGAGCAAATCAAAGCAGAGCGAGCAAAAGAGCGTTTTGAAGCGCGTAAAGAGCGCTTAGAGCGCGAACAAGAAGAGCGTCAAAACCGCCACAAACGTAAGCCGGCTGCTAAGTCAGATGGCGAAAAACAAAAAGTGGCCGATGCACTCGCCCGAGTTAAATCTAAATCTGATGATAAAGACAGTAAGTCAGCTGTCGCTGCAGCTATTGCCCGTGCGAAAGCGAAAAAGCAAGGTGCTGAGCTTGAGCCTGACAACTCTGAAGTAGCTAAAGAACGTGCAGCACGTAAAGAACAAGCACGTAAATACAAAGAGCAAAAAGCACTAGAGCAAGGTGAAGACGGCGTCGATAAAGACGATAAAAAGTCTGCTGTTGCTGCCGCTATTGCCCGCGCTAAAGCGAAAAAAGCCGCACAAGCTACAGAAGAAAACGCTTCTGCTGAAACTGACGCTGCGCCAAAAGATGAGAAAAAAGCTGCTGTTGCAGCTGCTATCGCTCGTGCTAAA
>NZ_PNCZ01000044.1:0-76601 GCF_005887425.1 Pseudoalteromonas sp. S2721 | reverse complement strand
TTTACCTCCTATTCTTGAAAGGCTGAATTTAGAAGCTAAAAACTGGTTAACATTAACAACTCAATTTGAAAACTTATTTCATGGAGCTGCAGGTCGAGTAGGGGCTATTGAGCGTTATTGCACTAAAACTGCGCGTAAGCGACGAAGTAATCTAGCAAGCTGTAAGTTATTACTTGCTAGTTAATCTTAAATTTCTCTCGACTTTTATTTTTTGCAAACTCTTGCAGCTAACTTGTGCTTTCAATTCTCATAAAACTAAATCTTTTATCTTGGTTTCTATTGTTAGATTAAGCTAATAGGATAGTTTGTCTACTCAGCTATTATTTTAGGTTACAAATTTAAGGTATTTGGAGATTTAACAGGCACTTTTAACAGTGCCTGTCTTTTTAAATCGTGTTTAATCTAAATTAATTAACTTAGCTCCTAAAACAGCGTACTTATTTTTACCGTTGGCGTGTAAGAAAAAGGCGGCAGATGCATGAAGTGAAGGTATTGATGTAAATACACTTTTACACTCGTAAATAGGCCATGTTGTGGCGTTTTCTAGCATACTAAGGTCGCCAGAAAAACAATTATACCCTTGTTTTAAAAGCGCTTTGTATTTGCTTTCTGTCAGCGTGAAAGACTCATTTAAAACAAAACTGTTACCTGTTCTAAAGCTTAGGCTGCTTGCATCCAAACTTGTGTAACCTTGACGGATACTGCTTATATCACCCAATTCTTTAATTATGGGTGACTGTCCTTTGTTGTTTATTGCAATATCTATCTGGTAATCACCTAGCTCACTCTTTACAGTTACATCATCTATTAGTAAGTCTACCCAATTGTCTTTAGTGTTAAATGGAATGGCGTGGTACTGGGCTATTTTAGCGCTTTGCCACTCTCCCGAAGTTATTGAATCAATGGTCTTTTTATATAAAACACGGTTAACTTTACGGGCTATTTGGCGATTTGGGTCGTTTGGGTAAGCACCTGATTCAATTAATATAGTTCGGATACCTTTTTCAGAAAATGTATCCCCAAAACTGCGGTAAGAGTAACTATCGTTGTACTTTCCTAAGTGCCCAGGGATCATTGTTTCAACCGTTTTGGCTAAGTGGGCAATAAACTGCATAGCCTCACCACGAATTTTATTCACTTCTCTTGCTTCATTATAGGCGGGTGCTAGCACTGAAATAGAGGCTTGTTTACCCATTTTTCCGGCACCGTAATAGGCATTCTGATCATGTAAATTAAAGCCGAAATCAGGTTTGAATTCATCAGCCGCAGTCATGAGTATTTGTCCTTCTTTTGTGCGAAGGGCTTTAGCATCACGATTTAAATCAATACCTTGTGCATTATGGCGAGTTTGAGCTGCGGCGCCGTCTGGGTTCACCATAGGGATAATGAGAAGAGTTATTTTCTGTTGCCATTTTTCTAGCCATTGTGCGTTTTCATCGGCAGTTATAAAGCTTAAAAAATCCATTAGTGCGGCAGTAGCTGTGTTTTCGTCGCCATGCATTTGGCTCCACATCATCACTTTGATTGGGCCGGTGCCGATTTTTAGAGAATTAAGTGCCTGTCCTTGGAAAGAGGTGCCGATTTGTTTTAGTGTGACGCTTGGATGTTTTGCTGCGCTTTTTAAGTGTGGCTCTATATCGGCGTAGTAAATCGCAGGTTTATCTAAGCCAGCTACAGCGGTGTCTTCAATCGTATTTGCAAGTGTACTGGTACTTAGTGCTAAAAGGGCTGTGGCGAGTACATATAGGCGCATAATTATCTCTTTTATTCTTTATTTTAATATTATGTAGAATATTATATTTTTAATGGTTTGGCTAATCCTTGTTCAGTATTAAAGCTTCGATTGCTACTGACTAAGTATGCTTTAAATCGCTATTTTTATGCTATTTTCTTTTTCTTCATAGCTTTACGCTATATAAAATACAGTATTACTTTTAAGTACTTAGCTTCAATAGGTTTGTTTTTTTACAGTTTATTATCAAATGGCTAAACAATACTTAACCGTGTGCTGTAAAATTCTACTTGTACCGTCTGTTGACTTTGTTATACTCCACATCGAAATTTCAGTAATTACTGAAACTTTATTGATGAAGATCATGTTACCGCATTAAAAAATAGGGTAAGCCATTTACCTAAAATGCAGTAAAAGCGAGAGAAGGCGTGAGTTTTGCGAGCAATTAATCAGTCACAAGGTGTCAAACAGTCTAGCTTAGCTAGGTTGCAATTGGCTGCGCGTGCGTTTTTTGCTGGCAAAGAACTAATGTCAGTTTTAGCCTTGTTGCTGATTAATTCAGCCATGCTAATCAACGGTACATTAGAAGATGCTCACGGGCTAAGAAGTTTATTAAGTGAAGGTGCTTTATACGAAACACCGTTGCTTAATGTTTTGAGTTTTTTAGCTTACCCTGTGGTGTCTTGCCAATTACTTATTGGTTTATGCTGGTTGGTCTTCCATTTCTTCCCTGCGCGTCGTGCAGGTGTCATTTTACGTAAAGCGGCCTTCGCTGCGCGTGAAACGATAAAGTCTTTAGTAGTACACAGCGCTCATGGCTGTCGTGCTCCTCCTCGTGTAAGTGGTTGTCTGTAAATAAGCTTTGTTGCTTAAGTTCAGCCATTTTAGTCGTTTTCTAAGTTGTCTTTACTAAGCACCTAGTGGGTTTTTACGCCCAAATTTCAGTCAGCCAACCTAAACTCCCTCACTTCTTAGCGTGCCGATTTGTCGTGCTCGTTAGTCAGCCGAGGGATATCTGTAGCATCTGTTGCAGAAAAGCGTCGTGTTCTTATTTCGACAAGTGTTAACTTTTAGGTTGTAGGATATTCCTTTGTCAATTCGAAACCTTTGTAATATTGCTCTAGCGTCTTTAGTGCTGGCCTTGTCTGGCTGTAAAGGCGGGGTACTCGATCCAAAAGGTCAAATTGGTGTCGACGAGAAGTATTTAATTATCGTAGCTACGGTGTTAATGCTGATTGTTGTGATTCCAGTTATTGCCATGACAATTTATTTTGCATGGAAATACCGTGATGGACGAGATCAAGAAATTTACGCTCCAAAGTGGGCGCACTCTAATAAGATTGAAGCTGTAGTTTGGACCATTCCTATCATCATCGTTGCGATTTTAGGTGTGATCACGTGGCAGTCAACGCAACAACTTGACCCATATAAACCACTTGAGGGTAAAGGTAAGCACCTTACTGTTGAGGTTGTTTCTTTGAACTGGAAATGGCTATTCATTTATCCAGAGCAAGGCATCGCCACAGTGAATGAGCTTGTTTTTCCTGCCAATATGCCAGTGCAGTACAAGATCACCTCAGAAAGCACCATGAACTCGTTTTTCATTCCACAGCTTGGTAGCCAAATTTATTCAATGGCAGGCATGGAAACAAAGCTTCATTTAATTGCTGATGAGCCGGGTACTTTTAAAGGCTTCTCTGCTAACTACAGTGGTGCAGGTTTCACAGGTATGAAGTTCGATGCCATTGCAACAGCTACAGAAGCTGATTTCGATGCTTGGGTAAACAAAGTAAAAAATACTGGTTCTGCATTGACTAAGCAAAGCTATGTTGAACTTGCAAAACCAAGTGAATACGACCCAGTTAAATACTATGCCAGCGTAGATAAAGATATGTTCCATTCAATCGTAATGAAATATATGCAAGCGCATGGCTCTCACGGTGCAATGCAACACGCTATGCCAGAGCACTCAGCTCATAAGAAGCACAGCGAGGACGAGGAATAATCATGTCGTTGTTAGGTAAATTAACATTAGACGCAATCCCGTTTCATGAACCAATTATCATGGTTACCATGACGGTTGTTGCTGTCTTAGGTCTGTTAGTGGCAGGCTTAGTAACAAAATATAAAAAGTGGGGCGTGATTTGGCACGACTGGATCACCTCAATTGACCATAAGCGTTTAGGTGTTATGTACATCATTCTTGCGCTTATCATGCTTTTCCGTGGTTTCGCGGATGCCATTATGATGCGACTGCAATTAGCAATGGCTACTGGCGGTGCAAGTGGTTACTTACCACCAGAGCACTATGACCAAATATTTACGGCACACGGGGTGATCATGATCATCTTTATGGCGATGCCGTTTATGATTGGTTTAATGAACATCATTTTACCGCTGCAAATTGGTGCCCGTGATGTTGCATTCCCATTCTTAAATAACCTTAGCTTTTGGTTAACTGCTGGCGGTGCAATCCTAATCAATATCTCATTATTCTTTGGTGAGTTTGCGAAAACGGGTTGGGTGGCATATCCACCGTTGTCAGAGTTGTCATTCAGTCCAGGTGTCGGGGTCGATTATTATATATGGGCCTTGCAGATATCCGGCTTGGGTACCTTATTAACATCGGTAAACTTCTTAGCGACTGTATTTAAAATGCGTGCACCAGGCATGACATTAATGAAAATGCCTATTTTTACTTGGGCATGCACGTGGGCGAATATCTTAATTGCAGCATCGTTCCCAATTTTAACTGCTGTACTGGCTATGTTAACGCTTGATCGTTATCTCGATTTCCACTTCTTCACGAATGAATTAGGTGGTAACGCGATGATGTACATCAACTTATTCTGGGCATGGGGTCACCCTGAAGTTTACATTCTGATCTTACCTGCGTTCGGTATTTTCTCAGAAGTTATCTCAACGTTTGCTGGTAAACGCTTGTTTGGTTATAAGTCGATGGTTTACGCAAGTGGTGCAATTTCGATTTTAGGTTTCATCGTTTGGCTTCATCACTTCTTTACTATGGGCTCAAGCGCTAACGTTAATGCCTTCTTTGGTGTTATGACCATGGTTATTGCGGTACCGACCGGGGTTAAGTTGTTTAACTGGTTATTCACTATGTATCGTGGTCGTTTACGTATTACTGTGCCTGTCCTTTGGACTTTAGGTTTTATGGTGACTTTTACTATCGGTGGTATGACCGGCGTGTTACTTGCTATTCCTGGTGCTGACTACGTATTACATAACAGCTTATTCTTAATCGCTCACTTCCATAACACCATCATTGGCGGTGCGGTATTTGGTTATTTAGCTGGTTTTGCGTTTTGGTTCCCTAAAGCAATGGGCTTCAAACTTGACGAGAGTTGGGGCAGACGATCTTTCTGGTGTTGGTTAATTGGTTTCTTCGTGGCATTCATGCCGTTATACGTACTTGGTTTCTTAGGTATGACACGTCGCTTAAACCACACAAACAACCCTGATTGGAACATTTGGTTATACATTGCAGCTGGCGGTGCGGTGATCATTATGTTTGGTATCTTGTTCCAAGTTGTGCAACTTGTAGTGAGCTTCAAAAACCGCGAGCAACTTGATGATACAACGGGCGATCCGTGGAATGGTCATACCCTTGAGTGGGCATCTGCTTCACCTCCACAGTACTACAACTTTGCGAAAATCCCTCATGTTGATGACATCGATGCGTGGACAGACATGAAAGAAAAAGGCTTAGCCTACAAGCAAGAAGCCTCTTATAGCCCAATTCATATGCCAAAAAATACATCGGCAGGTGTATTAATGAGCGCAGCTTTAACAACCTTCTGTTTTGCCATGATCTGGCACATTTGGTGGCTTGCCGCCTTTGGTTTACTGGGTGCTATCGTGGTGTTCATCAAGCGTTGTTATACCAGCGATGTTGATTATTACGTGCAACCAGATGAAATTGTTGAACTAGAAACGGCTCACAATACAGCCGCTACGAAGGAGGTGAATGCATGAGTAGCATTTCTGCAGGGCTCGACACCTTAAACGGCGCACACGGTCATGTCGATGCACACGACCATGAGCACCACGATACAGGTGGTAACACCGTATTTGGTTTCTGGCTTTATCTTATGACTGACTGTCTGTTGTTTGCATCATTTTTTGCAACCTACGCAGTATTGTTCATGAACACTGCTGGCGGTGTGTCGGGTAAAGATATTTTTGAACTTGATTTTGTTGCGGTTGAAACCGCAGCTCTACTACTTAGTAGTATCACATTTGGCTTTGCGATGATCTCTGCTCACGGGCAGAAAAAGGCGGCTACGTTAACTTGGTTGCTGGTTACCTTTGCCTTTGGTGCAGTGTTTATTGGTATGGAAGTGTACGAATTTCATCACCTAATTGCGCACGGTAATGGCCCTCAGCAAAGTGCCTTTTTAACATCGTTCTTCTCTTTAGTGGGCTTACATGGTCTTCACGTTACAGCGGGTCTTATTTGGATGACTGTCCTGATGATTGAAGTTGTGCGCCGTGGTTTAAACCCACAAACAGTGACACGCCTAAGTTGTTTAAGCTTATTCTGGCACTTCTTAGATGTGGTGTGGATCTGTGTATTTACCGTTGTTTATTTAATGGGAGCAATGTAATGAGTCACAGTGAATCACATGTAATTAATAACTTAGAAGTTCATGCACATAATGATCAATCACATGGCAGCGCTAAAGACTATTTAATTGGTTTTCTACTGTCAGTGGTTTTAACGGCTATTCCATTTTGGGCTGTGATGAGTGGTTCGTTTTCTAAAACGACCACTGCATGGTGCATCGTGAGCATGGCGATTGTGCAAATTTGGGTGCATTTGAAATATTTCTTACACCTAAACTTCAAAACTGAAGACGGCAAGGCAAGTTCATTGTCGTTTATCTTTAGTGCTTTAATCATTGTAATGGTGGTTGGTTTGTCGGTGTGGATCATCTACGAATCGAACGCCATGATGATGTACTAATAACAATTACTTGGTAATTGGTAAAAGATTTACGAAAGGAGCTGGTTAGTCTGAGGTTGTGTCTCCAGTTCTTACAGTCTGTTACTAGCTAGTTTCTTTCGTAATATTGCGTTTGTGCTGAAAATTAGAGGAGTCGAGGAAGTGTTTCGACGTTATTTAAATGTCACTAAACCTGGCATTATCATGGGCAATTTGATCTCTGTCGCGGGGGGATTCTTGCTAGCCTCTCGCGGTGATATTGACCCATGGTTAATGATCGCAACCTTACTAGGGTTATCTTTAGTAGTGGCATCAGGATGCGCGATCAATAACGTGATTGATCGTGATATTGATGTTGCTATGGCGCGCACTCGCAAACGCGTCACAGTAACTGGCGAAATGTCAGCAAAGGCGGCTATGGCACATGGCATCGTGCTTGGTGTTATTGGTTTCGGGTTATTAGCAGTGTATACCAACGTAGTGGCACTCTTATTTGCTACTTTTGGTTACGTCATCTACGTAGGTGTGTACAGCTTATATATGAAACGTCGTTCTGTGTACGGCACCTTTGTAGGAAGTTTATCTGGCGCAGTACCGCCTGTAGTGGGTTATTGTGCCGTAACTGGGCAGTTTGATGCTGGTGCTGTGATTTTATTGGTCATGTTTAGTCTATGGCAAATGCCTCATTCATATGCAATTGCAATCTTTCGTTATAACGACTACCAAGCGGCCAGAATTCCTGTGTTACCAGTAGCGCAGGGGATCGAGAAGGCAAAGCATCACATTGTTTTATATATCGCCGTGTATGCGTTGGTTGTGATGTTATTAACCATTAGTGGTTATACAGGTTTAGCCTTTATGGCTGTAGCTTGTACAACGAGTTTTTGGTGGTTGCTAATGGCGCTTCGTGGCTATCGTCGCAATATTGATGTAAGCGGCTGGGCGCGCCAAGTGTTTGCTTTTTCAATTGTAAACATCACGGTTTTGAGCATAGCGATGGCTTTAGATTACCATTCGGTAGCTCCACAGCTACTTGTTTTAACTTAGAAAAAAGTTGCTAACATATCCCAATGTTACAGTAGCAAAGGCCCGGTTTTTTCTCCACCGGGCCTTTTTTCTTTGTTGTTTTTAAAATCGAGCAGCTTGCTCTACTACAATGCCATGACGAGCCGCTAAACGGCGATGGTCTTTATCATAACCACCACCAATCACGGTTGCGACAGGTACATTGTGCTCAAGGCAGCGTTTGAGAACTAAATGGTCGCGTTGTGCTATCCCTTGCCAGCTTATATCAAGTTTTCCTAAGCCATCTTGCTGCCATACATCTACACCTGCATCATAAAGTACTAAGTCTGGGTTTAGGGTGTTTAATAAATAACTCAGCGTATCGTCAACAACGCCTAGGTATTCACTATCAGCGACATTCGGTGCTAAACCTATATCTAAATCGCTGGCTGATTTTCGAAACGGAAAATTCTTTTCACAGTGAATAGAGCAGGTATAAGCATAGGGCTGATGCGCCAGCATTGCTGCGGTACCATCACCTTGATGAACATCTAAATCAAAAATAAGTATATTGGTTACTTCACCACTTTTTATCAGGGTTTCGCTGGTGAAAGCGAGGTCGTTTACCATGCAATAGCCTGAGCCAAAATCAGTATGAGCATGATGAGTGCCACCCGCTAAGTGGCAAGCAATGCCATGTTTAAGAGCTAAACGTGCTGTTTGTAAGGTGCCCAGAGGCGCAGTAAAGGTACGTGCCATCAGCTCTTTTGACCAAGGTAAGCCAATACGGCGCATCGCTTTTTCATCTAAGCGGTTGTGCCAAAGGTCGTGGATATAATTTTCGCAGTGCACTAACTCAAGGGGCTCAGGGCTGCCAAGCATCGGTTGAGTTAGGTTGTCATTTATTAATCCAAGGTTTTGCACATGCTCATATAAATAAGCAAACTTACTCATCACAAAGCGATGGTTAGGATCGAAACTAAACGAGTAATTTGGATGATACACCAAGGGTAAGTGGGGATTTAACTGCATAGCTTATTAAATAGCTGAATTTGCTACAGCATAACGAATCTAACGGCAAATGTTTACTCTGGCGCGTGAATTAAATGAGCTAACTCGCGATGTAATAATGCCTCATCACCCAGATTTAGCTCAATCAATCGTTTTAAGTGAGTAATACTATCAATATCGATATGTTCGCAGCGAAGGCCTGCATGCTGATGCTCAACATGGCACAGCTCCACTTGCATTTTAATCTCGATAGTTGACTCTGGTAGGGTAAAGATTAAGTCAGCTTTACTATGAATAGGCACTAAAAATGAATCACTTTTAGTAATGAGCGCACCTTGCAAAGATAGATCAAGTAACTGACAGTGATAGTCGTTATCTTCGATACGAAGGACCGCAGGGCAAGAAAATAATACCCGCGAAAACTCTCTGCGTTCATTCATAGCTGTATCTCCAACTTTAGTTACTTAATAGTATAGATCATAATGGAGTGAGTGATAGCAAAGCTTAATACAACAAAAAAGCCCCTGAGTAGGGGCTTTTTGAGTATCAGCTAATTAGCCAATTTTTTTGTATTTAATACGCTTAGGTTGTGCCGCTTCTGCGCCTAAGGTTTTCTTCAACCATTCTTCGTATTCTGTGTAGTTACCATCGAAGAAGTTAATTTGGCCTTCATCACGGTAATCAAGAATATGTGTAGCAATACGGTCAAGGAACCAACGGTCATGCGAGATACACATTACACAGCCAGGGAACTCTAAAATAGCGTTCTCAAGTGCACGTAGTGTTTCAACGTCTAGGTCATTGGTTGGCTCATCCAGTAGTAATACGTTACCACCAGCTTTTAGTAACTTAGCTAGGTGTAAACGGTTGCGCTCACCACCTGATAGGTCTTTAACGAATTTTTGTTGGTCGTTACCTTTGAAGTTAAAGCGGCCAACATAGGCACGGCTTGGGAATTCAAAGTTACCAATTTTTAATACGTCTTGGCCGTTAGAGATTTCTTGGAAAACAGTGTTGCTTTCGTCCATGTCGCCACGGAACTGATCAACCGTTGCAAGCTCAACTGTGTCACCAACAATGATCTCACCGCTATCAGGCGTTTCTTCACCACTTAGCATTTTGAATAGCGTCGATTTACCCGCACCATTGGCACCGATAATACCTACGATAGCGCCTTTCGGCATTGCAAAGTTTAAGTCATCGATTAATACACGGTCGCCAAAGCTCTTCTTCAGGCCTTTCACTTCGATAACTTGGTCACCTAAGCGTGGACCCGGTGGAATGAAGAGTTCATTCGTTTCGTTACGCTTTTGGTAATCGTTTTGCTGAAGCTCAGAGAACTGTGCCATACGTGCTTTAGACTTAGCTTGACGGCCTTTCGGGTTTGAACGAACCCATTCAAGTTCTTGTGCGATTGATTTTTGACGTGCTTTTTCAGATTTCTGTTCTTGTTGTAAACGTAAATCTTTTTGCTCAAGCCACGATGAGTAGTTACCTTCCCAAGGAATACCTTCACCACGGTCAAGCTCTAAAATCCAACCTGCTACGTTATCTAAGAAGTAACGGTCGTGGGTTACAGCAACCACTGTACCTTCGTAGTCGTGTAAGAAGCGCTCTAACCAAGCAACTGACTCAGCGTCTAAGTGGTTGGTCGGTTCGTCAAGAATAAGCATATCTGGTTTTTCAAGTAGTAAACGACAGATCGCAACACGGCGACGCTCACCACCCGAAAGGTGTTCAATTTTTGCATCCCAAGGTGGAAGGCGTAATGCATCAGCTGCACGCTCTAACACGTTGTCGATATTGTGACCATCGTGTGCTTGGATGATAGCTTCAAGTTCACCTTGCTCTTTCGCAAGTGCATCGAAGTCAGCACCGTCCATTGCATACTCGTTGTATACTTCATCAAGACGATTAAGTGCATTTTTAACTTCGCTTACTGCTTCTTCTACTGTTTCGCGAACTGTTTTGTTCTCGTCTAGCACAGGCTCTTGCGGTAAGTAACCGATTTTAGTGCCTGGTTGAGGGCGAGCTTCACCTTCAAAGTCTTGGTCAACACCGGCCATAATGCGAAGTAACGTTGATTTACCTGCACCGTTTAGACCTAGCACACCAATTTTTGCGCCTGGGAAAAAGTGTAAAGAAATATCTTTTAAGATAGTGCGCTTAGGTGGCACAACCTTAGAAACTCGACTCATCGAGAATATAAACTTATCTGGTAACACCATGAAAGGAGCCTTCAATTTATAAGAAAAATTAACAGCAAGTATTGTATACCCAAACTACCTCAAAATACAGAATTCAGCGTTTATGATAGGCTTAATATCAAGGTGTTATTTACTCAAAGAGTCATACATTTTAATTAATGACCACTCAGAAAGATTACTTCATTTGGACATCTAAACATCTAGAGGTTGAAATTTCTAACTATCCGTTCATAATTAGCAGTCAGATAAGTATGCTCGGAGCCAGCTATGCCCATTACAGTAAAAGATGAATTGCCAGCCATTGCAAAATTACGCCAAGAAAACGTGTTTGTAATGCCAAAAAGTCGCGCGAAAACGCAAGAGATACGCCCAATGCGTTTGGCCATCTTAAACTTAATGCCAAACAAGGTTGAAACCGAAGTGCAGTTTATTCGCTTGTTAGCTAATTCACCGCTACAAGTTAATGTTGAGCTATTGCGCTTAGATACTCACCGCACCAGTAGTAATTCTGAGCAGCACATGGATACGTTTTATCGCTATTTTTCAGAAGTGAAAGATAATAACTACGATGCCATGATTATCACTGGGGCGCCGCTTGCTCATTTAGAGTATGACGAAGTTGCTTACTGGGACGAGTTAAAAGTTATTTTAGATTGGGCTGAGCAACATGTTACGTCTACGCTGTTTTCGTGTTGGGCGGCCCATGCGGGTCTATATCATCACTATGGCCTTAAGCGCGAACTTAAACCAAATAAATTAAGCGGCGTATTTACCCATAAAAGTTATTTTGACCATGCAGCACTCACTCGTGGCTTTGATGATACCTTTTTAGTGCCACACTCTCGCTATGGTCATATTGATATCGACAAGATCACTGCCTGCGATGATTTGGTGGTGTTAGCTGGTTCTGAGCGAGTAGGTGCCTACTTAATTAAAAATAAATCAGGCAGCCAAGTGTATATTACTGGCCATCCAGAGTACGATGCACATACCCTTAAAGGGGAGTATTTGCGCGACCAAGAAAAATCAGCGGATGCGCCTAAGCCAGAAAATTACTTCCCAGACGATAACCCAGACAACGAACCGTCGAAGACCTGGCAAAGCCATGCCTTTTTATTGTTTTCGAATTGGTTAAACTATTATGTGTACCAAACTACACCGTATGATATTAACTTAGTTAGCCAAGATGTAAGGACTAACAACTATGCCGAGTAATGCAGTGAATAAACGCGAACAATTAACCGAGGCGCTGAAACAGCGAATTTTAATCCTCGATGGCGCGATGGGCACCATGATCCAAGAACATAAATTAGAAGAACAGGATTATCGCGGTGAGCGCTTTAAAGACTGGCATGTACTTATTAAAGGTAACAACGATTTATTAAGCCTGACTCAGCCAAAAATCATTGCGGATATTCATCGTGCCTATTTAGAGGCGGGTGCTGATATCATCGAAACGAATACCTTTAATGCCACGACTATTTCGATGGAAGATTACGATATGGCGAGCCTTAGCCGCGAAATCAACCTCGAATCAGCGAAACTTGCACGCGGTGTGTGTGATGAGTTTGAAGCAAACGATCCTAGCAAACCGCGTTATGTAGCCGGTGTACTTGGACCAACATCAAAAACCTGCTCTATCTCTCCAGATGTAAACGACCCGGGTTACCGTAATATCAACTTTGATAAGCTGGTGGCTGCGTATGTTGAGTCAACACTGGCACTGATGGAAGGTGGTGCTGACCTTATTTTAATAGAAACCATCTTTGATACCCTTAATGCTAAAGCGGCTTCGTTCGCTGTAGAAGAAGCATTCGAGCAAGCTGGTCGTAGTTTACCTGTGATGATCTCAGGCACCATTACCGATGCCTCAGGCCGAACTTTATCAGGGCAAACCACAGAAGCATTTTATAACTCAATTCGCCATATTAAACCGCTATCAATCGGCCTTAACTGCGCCCTTGGCCCTGACTTACTGCGCCAGTATGTTGAAGAGTTATCGCGCGTTTGTGAAACCTTTACCTCGGTGCATCCAAATGCAGGTTTACCGAACGAGTTTGGCGAATATGATTTAGAAGCTCCTGAAATGGCCCAAGAAATTATTGATTGGGGCAAGTCTGGCTTCATCAATATTGTAGGTGGTTGTTGCGGCACCACACCGGCTCATATTAAGGCGTTTGCGAAAGGCCTTGAAGGTGTTAAACCTCGCCAATTACCTGAGCTTGAAGTGCGTATGCGCTTATCGGGCCTTGAAGCGTGTAACTTAAACTAGGAAACCGACATGACTGACCAAATTGCTGTATTTACTAACGTCGGTGAGCGTACCAATGTAACAGGCTCGGCTAAGTTTAAGCGCTTGATCATGGAAGAAGATTACGAGACCGCTCTCGATGTTGCCCGTGAACAAGTAGAAAATGGCGCGCAAGTGATTGATATCAACATGGATGAAGCCATGTTGGACTCGAAAGCGGCGATGGTAAAGTTTTTAAACTTAATTGCTTCAGAGCCTGATATCTCAAAAGTACCTATCATGGTCGACTCATCGAAATGGGACGTGATTGAAGCAGGCCTAAAGTGTATTCAAGGTAAGGCCATTGTTAACTCAATTTCACTTAAAGAAGGTGAAGAGCCGTTCATCCGCCAAGCTAAGCTAATTAAACGCTTTGGTGCTGCTGCGGTTGTAATGGCGTTTGATGAAACCGGGCAAGCAGAAACTGCTGGTCGTAAGTTCGAGATTTGTCAGCGTAGTTATAAAATACTCGTTGATGATATTGGCTTTCCGCCAGAAGACATTATTTTTGACCCGAACATTTTTGCCGTCGCAACGGGCATTGAAGAGCACGATAACTACGCTGTTGAGTTTATTGAAGGTACGCGCCGAATTAAGCAAGGCTTACCGCACTGTAAAGTGTCGGGTGGTGTATCGAATGTGTCGTTCTCGTTCCGAGGTAATAACCCAGTACGTGAAGCTATTCACTCAGTGTTTTTATACCACGCGATTAAAGCGGGTATGGACATGGGCATTGTAAATGCGGGTCAATTAGCGGTTTACGACGATATTCCCGAAGAGCTGCGTAAAGCTGTAGAAGATGTGATCCTCAATACCGACCCAGGTGCCGGTGAACGACTTGTTGAACTTGCACCCAAATACTCAGGTATGGCGCAAGCAGAGAAAGTTGAAGATTTAGAGTGGCGTACATGGCCTGTTGAAAAGCGCCTTGAGCATGCGTTAGTAAAAGGCATTACCGAATACATCGATGAAGATACCGAAGAGTGCCGCAAGAGCAAAGCTAAGCCTATCGAAGTGATCGAAGGCCCGCTTATGGATGGCATGAACGTTGTAGGCGACTTATTCGGCGCGGGTAAAATGTTCTTACCACAGGTTGTTAAGTCAGCTCGTGTGATGAAGCGCGCCGTTGCCTATCTTGACCCTTTCATTGAAGCTGAAAAAGAAGAGGGTGCAACCAATGGTAGAGTGGTTATGGCAACCGTTAAGGGCGACGTACACGACATTGGTAAGAACATTGTAGGCGTGGTACTGCAATGTAATAACTACGAGGTTATCGACCTTGGTGTGATGGTGCCGGCAGAGAAAATCTTGCAAACCGCCATTGACGAGAAAGCCGATATTATTGGTTTATCAGGGCTGATTACCCCATCGCTTGATGAAATGGTGCATGTTGCTAAAGAAATGACCCGTCGTGGTTTTGAATTGCCGTTACTGATTGGTGGTGCAACTACCTCTAAAGCGCATACAGCGGTTAAAATTGAGCCTCAGTATGATAAAGGTGTGGTTTATGTCAATAACGCTAGCCGCGCTGTAGGTGTGGTTTCTAATTTATTGTCGAAAGAGTTAAAACCAGCATTTTTAGAGAAAACCAAGGCTGAGTATGAAAAAGTACGTGAACAACAAGCACGTAAAAAGCCGCGCTCAAAACCAGTTACTCTACAGCGTGCTCGCGACAACGCTGTAAAACTTGATTGGGACAACTACACACCACCTGTGCCTAAAAAGCTAGGTGTGACTGAATTTAAAGATGTTTCGATTGCGACGTTAAGACAGTACATCGACTGGACACCTTATTTCATGACGTGGTCAATCGCTGGTAAGTATCCACGTATTCTTGAAGATGAAATTGTCGGTGAACAAGCTAAAAGCTTATTCGCTGATGCCAACGCAATGCTTGATGAGCTTGAGCAATCAGGTGCGCTGCAACCTCTAGGTGTCATTGGTTTATTCCCTGCAAACCGAGTAGGGGATGACATTGAGATTTACACCGATGAGTCGCGTACAACGCTTTTAACTACATCGTGTCATTTACGCCAACAAACTGAAAAAACCGACTTTGCTAACTACTGTTTAGCTGACTATATTGCGCCTAAAGGCACTCCTGACTACTTTGGTGCGTTTGCGGTTACCGGTGGTCTTGAAGAAGACGACCTTGCCGATGCCTTCGATGCGAAGCAAGATGATTATAATAAGATTATGGTTAAAGCCGTTGCAGACCGTTTAGCTGAGGCGTTTGCTGAGTACTTGCATGAGCAAGTGCGTAAAGAGTATTGGGGCTATGCGGTAGATGAAAATCTATCGAACGATGAACTTATTCGTGAAAACTACCAAGGTATTCGCCCAGCGCCAGGTTATCCGGCTTGTCCTGAACATACAGAGAAGAAGAAAATCTGGCAGTTACTTGATACCGAACAGCGTATCGGCATGAAGCTAACAAGTTCATACGCAATGTGGCCGGGTGCGGCGGTTTCTGGTTGGTATTTCTCTCACCCTGAAGCTAAGTACTACGCAGTGGCGCAAATTCAATTAGATCAGGTTGAAGATTACGCTAAGCGTACCAACATGACTCTTGCAGAAGCCGAGCGTTGGTTGTCGCCTAATTTAGGCTATGAACCAGAATAATAACCTTTAGTTTAAATTAAAAACGAGCCCCAAATGGCTCGTTTTTTATGCCCATTTTTAATCATACTTTTTTCTTTTTAATTGCTTTAATACTGGCAAATTCCTTCTATTTTAAATATTTGTGTTAAAGTTATACCAATTCGCTTAATAAAGTGGTCTATTTTGAGGCAATGAAACCTCGTTGATAACAAGGCAAAAATTTCGTTATTTAGTTGTTCTAAATCAGAAATTTTTAACGCAGGTAGCGACAGGTTTAATCCCTCAAAATGATTAAGTATTATTGCGGATTGGTATTGTTGAGATTGATCAAAAAATCTAAGGTGAAATTGTGATTGATACAGTGAATGCAAGTGACAAAGATAAAGCACGATTTTTACGTGTTTTTGCATTTATTGGTTCAATCACCTCGTTTTTAATGGCGATCACCAGCTATCAAGATGGTTACCATGCCCTTAGCTATTTATTAATTATTGGCGGCTTTGTGTTTGCCTCACCTTTTGTCATTAAAAATCGTGACGAAACCATCGCAGTACTTATGCTTTACGCTCTCTATTCGATGATGTGTTTTTTAATTGTCTCTGGGGGTAGTAATGGCACTGGGCCATTGTGGTTGTTTATTGTATCTCCTGTGACCTTTTTTATTCGTGGTTTAAAGCGCGGAGCGTTTGATCTTATCTTGCTTGCCAGTATTATCTCGGTGCTTTTCTACTTTACCGATCGATTTGGTTACTACAGCTATCCGAGTCATTATTTTCCTACACGTGTCATGCTGTGTTTCTCTATTTTATGTATTTTGGCTGGCTTCTACGAATATTATCGCAACAAATACAGTTTGCAGTTAATGGAGCAACTTAAACTTAATCAAAAGCTGGCTCGCACTGACGCGATGACAGAACTCGCTAACCGTCGCTACGCAACCGAATGTTTGCAAGATAAGCGCTTTGGCGAAGGGGCTGTGTTCTTGCTGATGGATGTTGATAACTTTAAGCAAATCAACGACACCTACGGTCATCAAGTGGGCGATGAGGTGCTAATATTTTTCGCTGATGTATTTAAAAACGTGTGCACAGAAGAAGATATTATTTCCCGTTGGGGCGGCGAAGAATTTTTAATTGTGCTCCCTACAGGGCATGAGTTTAGAGCCAGAAAAGTAGCTGAAAAAATTCATAAGAAGCTTGCTGAAAAGCCATTTACGAGCGGCCAGCATCGGTTTCATGTCACCTTAAGTATTGGCCTGTACGTGCGCGTCGCTGATGAGAGCATGGATCATTGCTTAAACATTGCTGATAAACGACTTTACCGCGCTAAATCACAAGGTAAAAATCAAACGGTTGCTGAAGTAGATTTAGCAAAGCATGAGCCAGCTTGATAAATAAAGCCGCAATTAGCGGCTTTATTAATTGCTCAAATTAATGGCTTTTTTCAAAGTCGCTGACTTCACGCTCAGCTTCTTCCTTTGATTTACCGTATTTTTGCTGAAGTTTACCAACCAGCTCTTTACGGCTACCTTCAATTTTATCTAAATCATCATTGGTAAGGTCACCCCATTTACGTTGTGCTTTACCTTTAAGCTCTTTCCAATTGCCTTCTAAACGATCGCTGTTCATCATAATCTCCTTACTCTGTTAAACATTCACCTTAGTAAGAGCAATCGCTGTACCAATTTGGTGAAACTTATTAAGTGATTGATTTGTAATTATTTTGTGTTTTTGAATCTAATGAGTGGAATTTAAAAGTTTGCAATTACTACGTAGTTTTTAGAATCAGCCTGTAATATTTTCTGTTGCGCTAGTTTTAGATACTTAGTGGCTCTTAGATGTATAGCGATTGATTATCCGCGTGTATTCTTCAGTTGATTTTAGTTTACGTAAACTCTCGTTAAACCGGTCTCTTAAGGCTTCATCATGAAACAAAAAACCATTGGGGCTTTTGCCGAACAAAGCAAACCGCTGCACCGGTTCAGACACATCAACCTCCCCATGTTTTGTAATTAACGCTCGGTAGTAGTCAAAAATTTTTCCGTCCATTTGGATCACTTCATACCGTTCACGATATAAAAGCCGTACTTGGGTTGATTGGTCGTATGTTTCTGAATAATTAGGGTTTTCTTTTGCCATGTCGCGATATTCAGGTGAAAGTCGCGCTTTAGCACCTTGCCAAGATAGCACGGTATGATGTTTTAGTTGGGCGATGGACTTGAGGTCGAAATTTCGCTTGGCTAGGCTAAACGCAAAGTTCTCATAGTTGTAAGCAATATCTGAAAAGTAACCGCTCATTTGATTAGCTTCAATAACTTTATTGTTTATATCAGATACTACATCAACTAAGTTTTCATTATATAAAAGGATCCGTCTTGCATAAGGCACGTAGACGAATTGTAGTTGATAACCTTGAGCACCCAGTGTCGCGCGAAGTAAGTCAGGAATAATGCCTGTGTTGTCTTCAGCCATCACCCAAGGTGGAAGTGTATTGCCAAGTGCAACCGTAATCTTTTGCTGGCTATATGCTTTTTGAAGCGGTAAAGCTAAAAATAGCAAGGTGATTAAAATACGGGTGTAAATCCTGAACAAGTTTATTCCTTATTCTGACTTTTGTGCGGTCGTTTAATCAAGAATAAATCTAAACTGGCAGAATGCAATGTTTTCACTTTTAAAGCCCGAAATAGAAAATAAGCCTATAGCCATCGCAATTTTTAGTTTTTTGATACAATGCGTGAAAAGAAAGTAAGAGATACCTAACGTGCTGCCAGTTCAAGATATTTATCAATCCCTGTTAACCACATTACAGAGTAACCCAATGGCCTTATTACAAGCGCCACCGGGAGCGGGTAAATCAACATGGCTGCCTCTAACCTTAATGCGCGAAGGGCACTTTAAACGCATTGTTATGTTAGAGCCAAGACGACTGGCCGCACGCAATATTGCCCAGTATTTGGCAAGTCAGCAGAATGAAATAGTCGGTGACAGTGTCGGCTTACGCATTCGTGGCGAATCAAAAGTAAGTTCTACAACTAAACTCGAAATTGTCACTGAAGGCATGCTGACGCGTATGTTGCAAAATGACCCAGAGCTTAGTGATGTAGACTTACTTATTTTTGATGAGTTTCACGAGCGCTCAATTGCCGCAGATACGGCTTTGGCATTTGCCCTCGAAACACAGGCGGCACTTCGCGATGATTTAAAAATCTTACTGATGTCGGCAACCTTAGACGGCGAACGTTACAGTGAGTTTTTCAGCTGTCCTATTATCTCATCACAAGGACGAAGCTACCCTATTGATGAAGTGTATATTCCACTTAAAGACGAAAGCCGTTGGCTCGATGACATACCTGCACTAATAAAACAGGCGCTTAGTGAGCAATCGGGCAGTGCTTTAGTGTTCTTACCTGGGCAGCGTGAAATCATGCGCGTTCAGCAGTCTTTAAATGATTTAAATGATAGCGTTGAAGTATTTAGCCTGTATGGTGAGCAAAATAAAAAAGAGCAACAAGCTGCTATTGCGCCCGCTAAAAATGGCAAACGCAAAGTGGTACTAACCACCAATGTCGCTGAAACCAGTTTGACCATTGAAGGAATACGTATTGTGGTTGATAGCGGCAAACGCCGTGCTGCCAATTTCAATTTAAAAACCGGTGTTACAGAGCTTGTTACGCAAAGTATCTCTCGTTCTTCAGCTATACAGCGCGCAGGTCGTGCTGGGCGAATTGAGCCGGGGGTTGTGTATCGTTTAGGCTCTAAGCAAACCTTTGAGCGCCGTAACAGTCATGATGCGCCAGAAATTCTGACCAGTGATATTAGTCAGTTGTTATTAGAGGCAAAGCAGTGGGGGGCATCACTTGCTGAGCTTAGCTTACTCGACCCACCTAGTAACCAGCAAATTAAACAGGCAACGGCACTTTTGAAAATGCTCGAAGCCATTGATAAAAATGAAAAGCTAACACCCCTTGGCAGTCAAATGCTGAGTTATGGAGCCGATATTCGTCTCTCACACATGCTCATTAAGGCAAAGCAACTGGATCAGCGCATGCCTGGTATTTATATATTAGCGGGGTATTTAACGGCGCTGCTTGAAAGCCGCATTAGTATGCCAGCTGATCTTAATTTGGCATTACATAGTCAGCACAGTAAACCGCACCCAGTATTTAAGCAGCAATTAAATTATTGGCTATCGCGCTTACAGCTCAAGCCGGTTAATGAGCTTAAAACAGAATACTTGTCGCTGCTGGTGGCACTTGCCTTTCCTGACCGTTTAGCCAAAAAGCGCGGTAATGGTTATTTACTTGCCAATGGTGCAGGCGCCGACTTAAGTGAGGAGTTTTGGCATAACGATGATTATATTGCCATTGCTCACATGGGCGGTCATAAGGGAAACCGGGTTTTTGCTGCTGTTGCCTTTATGCCAAGTGAGCTTGAAGATGATCTTTCGCATTTATTTACTGAGCAAACTCGCTGCGAATACGATGAAAAAGCAGGGCGCTTTATCCATCAAGATGAGCTCAAGCTCGGTGCTATCACCATAGCGAGTCAACCAAGTAAACAGCCTCTAGATAAGAGCGAGCGCACTAAAGCGTGGTTAAACTTATTTAGTAAGCAGGGCTTTTCGTTATTTAATGAACAGCCCGATAGTGAGCAGTTACTTATTCGAATGAGCTTGGCAAGTAAGCTGTTACCAGAGTCATTCCCGCGTTTAAATCATGATGATTTAATTGCCGATAGCCAATGGCTTGCACCTTATTTGGATGATATAAAAAACCTTGAGCAATTAAAAAAGTTCAATTACAGCGAAGCGATTAAAAGCTGTTTTGATTGGCAGCAGCAAAGTTTATTGAATGAATTGCTCCCCTTACGATTAACGGTGCCAAGTGGTTCAAATGTAAAAGTGACCTATCAGCTTGATGGCCCTGCGAAGCTCAGTGTGCGCATGCAAGAAGTATATGGCATGACCAGCACGCCTTTGCTGGCCCAAGGTAAACTGCCATTATTAATGGAGCTATTATCACCAGCGCGGCGACCACTGCAGTTAACTCAAGATTTAGCTAATTTTTGGCAAACGAGTTACCGCGATGTGCAAAAAGAAATGAAAGGGCGTTACCCAAAACATTTTTGGCCAGATAACCCCGCAACCAGCCAAGCGACTAATAAAGTAAAAAGTAAGATGTGATTTTAATGAAGCTGAATGCTCAAAATTACAACACTTTGGATTAGGCTTAAGCGATTACTTCTAACCCTTTTTGCTCTGCCAGAGTGAGCATTTTCAATGCTGCTCCTCTTGGTGAGCTATCACCTTGCTCCCATTTTTTAACTAACTTGTCACTGACATTTAAGTATTGAGCAAAGACCGGTTGTGAGAGATTGTATTTCAGTCTTAAGTTACGAACTTGTTCGGGGGTAAATTCATGAACACTTGTAAGGCATAATGCGTCAAATTTACGCATCGTCGTTTTGTCTATAACTCCTGACTTTTTTAATCCACTCACTGTTTTGTGAACTGACTTTAATATGTCACTCATGATCATCACCTACAATTAAAAGTTCGCCATCATCGACTAGTTGTTCAAGTTCACTTTGGGAAAAACGAATAAACTCTTTTGCTAACTCTTTTAATGCTAATTTTTCTTTCGCATTTATATTAGCTCTAGCGTTTTTAGCAAACGCATAGAGAAAGAAATATTTATCACCAATTACCGCCCCGACGATAGTTCTATAACCAGTTCTTTTTCCTTTACTGCCCATGGCTACGCGCTTTTTATAAACATTACCACCTAGGTCTGCATCGTAAAGGCCTGCTGACATCTCTTTGCAAGCGTTTATTAAATCAATATCAGACAAACTTTCTTTTTTCGTGCGCGAAACAAAATCCTTTGTTTTATAAATTATAGTATACTCCGTTAGGGTACACTTTCAATGTTTCACTCAGTAGCCAATCAATGATAATGAGGTTTTCATTGGTGTCCCTCTAATGTTGATAGCAGAAGTAATGGGTGATTACCAGCTATCTATCTGCGCAAAACCAATACGAATAAAATAAACCGTTACAATTTCTAACCCTGTTTTGGTTTCTCTTTTATTGGCTGTTTAGTAGTCTAATTGAGTCATTAGTAAAAAGAGAAAGCCAGTGTCTGCAGCTATTTCCCTTGCTCAATACGTTAAAAAACGTACAGGTGTGCCTCTGGGGCATAAAGATTCGCTGCGCAATATGCTGACACGCTCGCTGGGTGCTAACTCGTTTTATTTGTTTTGGCGATATTGGAATCCGGTGTGGAGCTATTACTTATCTCGGTATGTCATGAAGCCTTGCAATGACATTATGCCGGTTTGGTGTGCGGTTGTTGTTACTTTTGCCGTCAGTGGGGCGCTGCACGATTTAGCGGTGAGTTTAGTGAAGTTAAAGCCACTATTCTTTTTTACTCCTTGGTTTACTGTGATGGGCGCTTTGGTATTAGTAAGCAAGTATAGCCAAATACAGTTTAGCTCTGCTCCATGGTGGTTAAGAGCGCTCGCCAACATCAGCTTTATTGTATTGAGCTATTGGTTGACGAGCCACCTTTTTTAGCGCGTTACTGCGTTGCTAAAGGGTAGTCAGTGTAGCCTTTTGCACCGCCTCCAAATAAGGTATCTGGATCATGCTGCGTAAGCTCAATACCTTGTTCAATGCGCGCTGGCAGATCTGGGTTGGCAACAAACGGGCGACCAAAACCAATTAAATCAGCCCAGCCTGCGGCTAATGCTTGCTCTGCTTTATCGCCAGTGTATTTGCCCGCATAAATCATTAATCCAGCATAGTTTTCACGTAGCGCTTGCTTAAAACTTTGCTCCATTAAAGGCGCATCATCCCAATCAGCTTCGGCAATGTGCAGGTAAGCAACGTTAAGGTCATTGAGTACTTTTGCTGCGCCAATATAGGTTTCAAACGGGTTATCATCGACCGTTCCATTGAGGGTTGTGAGTGGAGCAAGGCGTACGCCAACACGCTCAGCGCCAATTTCATCACAAACCGCTTGTGTCACTTGTTGTAAAAAGCGTAAGCGGTTTTCTAAACTGCCGCCGTATTCATCAGTGCGTTGGTTCGACTCTGAATCAATAAATTGATTAATTAAGTAACCATTGGCAGCATGAAGTTCAATACCATCAAACCCTGCATCTACAGCATTACGGGCAGCTTGACGGTATTCGTTTATAACCTGTTTGATGTCGTCATGGCTCATTGCGCGTGGCTGTGCAGTGGCAACAAAATCGGGTTTGTCATCTTCATCAATAAAAACTTTAACGTCTTTAGCTGCAATCGCTGATGGCGCAATTGGTTGCTCACCACCTGTGTTACTTGGGTGAGATACGCGGCCAACATGCCAAAGCTGAGCGAACATAATGCCACCAGCTTGATGAACTTTGTCGGTTACTTTTTTCCAACCGGCAATTTGCTCGGCAGTGTAAATACCCGGTGTCCAAGCATAACCCTTACCTAGGGCTGATATTTGTGTACCTTCGCTAATAATTAAGCCGGCGCTCGCACGCTGGGCATAGTAGTCGGCCATTAACTCATTGGCGATATCACCCGGTTGTGATGAGCGAGAGCGGGTCATCGGTGGCATAACAATGCGGTTTTTTAATGTATGACCGGCAAGTTGTACGGTATCGAATAATTTGTTCATTACGGCTCCTTGAAAGCGAATATGCTTTCAGCATAACGAAAATCATTTATGAAATTAATGCTACTAATCACAAAACACTTTTGTTAAAAGTGCAAAAAACTAAAGCGTTAACCTTGGTGCTATAAAGTCTAAAAACGCTAATACTCGTGATGACACACCGCTGTTTTGATAATACACCGCATGCACTTTTTCGCGGCGATTAGGGCTCAGTACTTCGCCTTCGAGCACTTTAACTAAACGGCCTGCTTTTAAATCTTCGTTGATCATAAATTCCGACAACAAGGAAATGCCATGACCTTGAATACAAAGTTGGCGCACAGTTTCACCGCTTGATGCACTGATTGAAAATTTAAGGTCTAAAGGGGTGGTTAGCGGCCAGTGATTTAAATGCGGCGCATCGGTAAAACCAATAAGCTGGTGCGAGGCTAAGTCGGTTAGCTCGTTTAATGGCGGTGCCGCTTTTAAATAATTAGGGCTGGCAACGAGCTGTAACTTACTGACTCCCAAAGTGCGCGCATGCAAGTTTGAGTCAGCAAGCTCACCAATACGAATAGCAATATCGGTTTTATGCTCAAGCAAATCGATAATGTTGTCGTGGCTGGTGATCTCAAGTTTTATGTCAGGATAAGCTTGGTTAAAGGCTTTTAAATGTGGTGCTAATTGGTGAAACACAAAAGGACTTGCAGCATCGACTCTTAATTTTCCTGATGGCGCACAATGCAGAAGCTTTAAGGCTTCTTCGCCTTGTGCAAGCTGACTGAGTGCTTCTCTAGCATAGCCTAAAAATAACTGACCTTCTTCGGTTAGCTCAATACGTCTTGTAGTGCGGTTGAATAAGGTAACGTTTAAGGATTTTTCGAGTCGAGTTACCGCCCGTGATATTTTTGCAACTTGCTCATCTAAGGCATTGGCTGCACTTGAGAAGCCGCCGGTATCAACCACGCTAATAAATGCTTCTAAATCTTGGGTGTTGGAGATCACGCTCATGGGTTTACCTTTTCATTTTTGACAAAAGTATTTTGTCACTACTGCTATTTTTTGCAAATTTAATTTTAGCCACAATAGCCGCACTTTCAAAATTAAATAGAGGATATGTGATGCCAATAGCATTACTTGCATTAACTCTCAGTGCGTTTGCCATAGGCACCACTGAGTTTGTGATTGTCGGCTTAGTGCCAACTATCGCTGATGATTTAGCGGTTTCGTTACCGAGTGCCGGGCTACTTGTTAGCTTGTACGCATTAGGGGTTGCGGTGGGGGCGCCAGTATTAACTGCGCTTACCGGACGCTGGAATCGAAAACATGTATTACTTAGCTTAATGAGCCTATTTGTAATCGGTAATTTACTGGCTTGGCAAGCACCTAGTTATGGTAGCTTGATCACCGCAAGGATTCTAACAGGCCTTGCCCATGGGGTGTTTTTCTCAATTGGTTCAACCATCGCTACAGGGCTTGTCAGTAAAGATAAAGAAGCTAGTGCCATTGCGATTATGTTTACCGGTTTAACGGTTGCATTAGTAACCGGTGTGCCATTAGGAACGTGGATTGGTCAGCACTTTGGCTGGCGAGCGACCTTTTTAGTGGTGTCTTTACTGGGATTAATTGCACTGATTGGTAGCGCGTTTTTAATTCCGAGCAACTTAAAGCAAAGTAAACCAGCTACTTTGAGTGAGCAGCTAAAAGTAATGGTGCAACCTAGGCTTTTACTGGTGTACTTGATGACCATACTTGGTTATGGCGGCACATTTACTGCCTTTACCTATTTAGCGCCAATTTTAGAGCAGCAAACTGGATTTGCATCAGCCACCATTAGCTTAATTATGCTGGTATATGGGGTATCGGTTGCTGTTGGCAATATCTACGGCGGTAAGTTAGCTGATAAAAAAGGCCCGATTAGTGCGCTGACCATTATCTTTAGTGCTTTGAGTATTGTGCTGTTAGTGCTGACCTTTACCATGCAATCTAAAGTCGCTGCGGTACTGACCATACTTGTATGGGGGGCATTTGCGTTTGGTAATGTGCCTGGGCTGCAAGTATATGTGGTTAAACTTGCCGAAAAGTTCACACCGAATGCTGTCGATGTGGCCTCAGGGTTAAACATTGCAGCGTTTAATATCGGTATTGCGCTGGGCTCAGTGTTAGGTGGTGTTGTCGTTGAAAACTACTCATTGCAAGACACTGCTTGGATTGGTGCTATCATTAGTCTAGCGGCGTTAATTGCAACACGATACAGCGGTTATTTAGATAAGCGAGCGCTTATAAAGCAACAAACAGCTTAAACTAATATATTGATAGTTCGGGGCTTTGTCGTTATTTTAGGTGCGTAGTTTGATTATTAGTCAATAACTAAAACCACAAGGAATAACGATGAAGCACCTTTATTTTCTAGCTATTTGTCTGTTAAGCACATTTAGTAGCCAAGCAAAGCAAGCTAATCCAGAGCTCACAGCATTAGCACAGCAGTACTTTAATACCATGGTTGCAACACAAGCACCTAATGCTACCAACAAAGAGTTAGAAGCTTTTTTAGCTTTATTAACTGATGATGTAGCAAACCAACATTTACCTTATCAAACAGATGATTCAAGAGAGCCAGATGGCAAAGCGATGATGCGCAAAGGCATGACTTTTTACCTTGGTGCGCACACTGAATACCAAGCAAACTTACTCGATACCTTTATTTTTAATGATTCTGCCATTGCTTTACGTTATACCCATCATGCTAAAGGTATACATCCGCAAAATCAGCAAGAAATTGAATACACACAAACCATTATGGATGTGCTCGAAATCGAAGATGGCAAGATAGCGGTTATTCGTAAATACCACGAATGAGCCTCGCTTAACTTTTAGCCTAATATGAGCGCTTTTATAAGCGCTTTTTTATTAAAAATACGCCTGCAATAAATTTTCTCTTTTTTCCGCATTTCAGCTTAAATTCATACTTTTTAGGCTTTATTTTGAATAAATTTAAAACTTTTTTATATTTCGGATAATAAACGTAAGAACAGTGGGTTAGCTTAACTTACCAGTGTAGCTTTGCGGTTGTTTACAATTTGTCAACCTTGAATTGCCATGCTCATTACCTTAACCTTTATTTTAATTGAACGTTCAATCAATAAAAAATTATGCCGAAAGTTGGAATGGAACCTGTTCGTCGTCAGCAGTTAATTGACGCCACAATAGAGTCGGTTGCAGAGCTTGGTTTGCAAGGCACCACCATAAATAGCATTAGTAAAAAGGCGGGCTTATCGTCTGGCATTATCAGTCATTATTTTGGTGGTAAGCAGGGCTTAATTGAAGCCACTGTGCGTTATTTATTGACCAGCTTAAAGCAAGCTCTGATGAACCAAGTAACGCCGCAGACCAGCCCTGAGCAACGATTAATGTTTATCGTTGAAGCAAACTTTTCGCGCATTCAGCAGCAAAGCAATAACACCAAAACTTGGTTGAGCTTTTGGGCGCATTCAATGCACGACGCCCAGTTGCATCGCTTACAAAACGTAAATAGTAAACGTTTATTTAGTAACTTATTAAACTCATTCAAACAGTTAATGAGCGATAGTGATGCCAACTTAGCCGCTGAGTTAAGTGCAGCCATGATCGATGGTTTATGGCTAAGAGCTGTATTAAGTAAGTCAGACCAAGATCAATTCGAACATTGTGAGCAATTAGCTAAAGACTACATTCGTTCACTGATAAAACAGTATGGAGCCTAAAATGACCACACCTGTTTACGAAAATTTTATTAATGGCCATTTTTTAAAGAATCAAACTGGCGATACCTTTGCGGTTAAGAACCCTGCAACGGATGAAGTGATTTATCACGTTGAAATCGCTGATGAGTTTATTCAAAACGCGGCAATCGAAAGCGCAAAACAAGGGTTTGCAGCATGGTCTGCAATGACGCCAATTGAGCGTAGCCGTATTTTATTAAAAGCCGTGGCAATCTTACGCGAACGTAACGATGAACTGGCAAAAGTAGAAGTACTTGATACGGGGAAGCCTTGGCAAGAAGCCGAGTGTGTCGATGTTGAAACAGGCGCCGATGTTATCGAATATTTTGCTGGTCTTGCTCCTGCGCAAGTGGGTCAGCAACAAATGGTTGGCAATGACTTTTACTACACACGTAAAGAGCCTTTAGGTATTTGTGCCGGTATTGGTGCATGGAACTATCCACTGCAAATTGCGTGTTGGAAATCAGGCCCAGCACTGGCTGCGGGTAATGCGGTTATTTTCAAACCTTCTGAAGAAACACCTCTTGGTGCAATTAAACTTGCAGAGATTTTCATCGAAGCGGGTGTACCTGCTGGCGTATTCAACGTTGTGCAAGGCGCTGCTGAAGTAGGGCAATGGTTAACAGCAAACCCAAATATTGAAAAAGTGTCTTTCACTGGTGAAGTAGGCACAGGCAAAAAAGTAATGGCAAGCGCTGCTGGTTCACTTAAAGATGTGACCATGGAGCTTGGTGGTAAGTCACCGTTATTAGTATTTGATGATGCCGATGTATCACAAGCTGTTAGTGCGGCAATGTTAGGTAATTTTTATACGCAAGGCGAAATTTGCACTAACTGTACGCGCATTTATGTGCATAAAAATGTTTATCAGCAGTTTATTGATGAGCTGAAAACACGCACTGAGCAAAATATTATTGCTGGCGACCCAATGGATCCGGAGGTGAATTTAGGGGCGCTTATCTCTAAAAAACACCAAGAGCTTGTACTTGGCTATATCGATAAAGGTATTCAAGAAGGCGCAACCTTGCTAACCGGTGGTAAGGCTCTGTCACCTGCATCTGCACCAAACGGTTACTTTGTTGAACCGACCGTTTTTGTCGACTGTAAAGACGACATGACCATAGTTAAAGAAGAGATCTTTGGCCCGGTAATGAGCGTGTTGGTGTTTGATGATGAAGATGACGTTATTCAGCGTGCAAACGATACCCACCTTGGCTTAGCCGCAGGCGTGTTCACTAAAGATATTCAGCGTGCACACCGCGTGATCCATCAATTACAAGCCGGTATTTGTTGGATAAACAGCTATGGTAATTCACCTGCAGAAATGCCAGTAGGTGGTTATAAGCAATCAGGAATCGGCCGTGAAAACGGTATCGAAACTTTAGATCACTATACCCAAACTAAATCGATTTATGTGGGTATGAGCAATATAGAGAGTCCATTTTAATGAGTACACAGAACTATGATTACATCATAGTCGGTGCTGGCTCAGCAGGCTGCGTGTTGGCAAACCGACTATCAGCAGACCCTTCTAATAAGGTGTTATTACTTGAAACGGGCGGTAGTGATAAAAGCATTTTTATAAAGATGCCTACCGCGCTATCAATCCCAATGAATACTGACAAATATGCATGGCAATTTCATACCGAGCCAGAGCCATATTTAGATAACCGCCAGATGCACTGCCCGCGAGGTAAGGTGTTAGGTGGCTCATCATCTATTAACGGCATGGTGTATGTACGTGGCCATGCCAAAGATTTTGATGAGTGGCAGCAACACGGCGCTAATGGTTGGGATTACCAAGCATGCTTACCGTACTTTAAACGTGCTGAATCATTCTACTTAGGTGGTAACAGTTACCGTGGCGATAACGGCCCATTAGGGGTTAATAACGGTAATGAAATGGCTAACCCGCTTTATAAAGCCTTTATCAAAGCGGGCCAACAAGCAGGTTATGCGCAAACTGATGACTACAATGCAGCCCAGCAAGAAGGTTTTGGGCCAATGCATATGACGGTAAAAGATGGCGTAAGAAGCTCTGCTAGCCGTGAGTATTTAGACCCTGTTAAGTCACGTAAAAACCTAACGCTAATCACCGGTGCTTTAGCTGAAAAAGTATTGCTCGAAGGCAAAAAAGCCGTTGGTGTTGAGTTTTCAGTGTCTGGCTCTAAGCAGCAGGCATTTGCAGCAAAAGACGTTATTTTAAGTGCGGGCCCAATTGGTTCACCGCATATTCTGCAATTATCAGGTATTGGTGATAAAGACATCCTGAGCGAAGCGGGGGTTGAGGTTAAACATCACTTACCAGGTGTTGGCCAAAACTTACAAGATCACTTGGAGTTTTACTTCCAATATAAGTGTAAGCAACCAATTACTTTAAACGGAAAATTAGGCCTTGTTTCAAAAGGGCTAATTGGTGCTCGTTGGCTATTAAACCGCTCAGGTTTAGGGGCAACGAACCATTTTGAATCATGTGCATTTATTCGCTCAAAACCGGGTGTTGAATGGCCAGATATTCAGTATCACTTTTTACCAGCAGCCATTCGTTATGACGGTAAAAGTGCCTTTGATGGTCATGGTTTCCAAGTTCATGTTGGGCATAACAAACCAAAAAGCCGTGGTGCAGTAACGATTAAGTCGGCGGATCCACAGGTTGCGCCAAAGATCCAATTTAACTACTTACAGCATCAAGATGACATTGAAGGCTTTAGAGCTTGCGTACGTCTAACTCGCGAGATTATTGAGCAAAGTGCGTTTGATGAGTATCGCGATGGTGAAATTCAACCCGGTAAAGATGTTCAAAGCGATGAAGAAATCGATGCGTTTGTTCGTCAAGCGGTTGAGAGTGCTTACCATCCGTCATGTTCGTGCAAGATGGGTGAAGACGAGATGGCCGTGGTTAACTCGCAAACTCAAGTACACGGTATCGAAGGTTTACGGGTTGTAGATTCATCTATTTTCCCAACCGTTCCAAACGGTAATTTAAATGCGCCAACCATTATGGTGGCAGAAAAAGCGGCGGACCACATTTTAGGTAAGCCTGTGTTATCGGCATCAACTGCAGATGTTGCTATGGAAAAACAATGGCAATCAACGCAGCGTAGTTCGGAGATCTAATAAGGCCACCCGCAGTTTCGGCTGTGGGGCTTGCAGTGGCGCGCATCACGAGTTGTTTGTGATGCGTTAATGCGAGGAATAAAACTGGAGAAACAATGAAGTATTATTACTTATTTTGGGGGGGTAACTATGACCTTTTGGCTTAGTGCTGGCATCATTTTTACCCTGTTAGCAATTGCGGTTATTTTATTTAAATGGGGTACGGTAAGGTGTGTTGGCGTCACACCGGTTAGAACGTTTACGTTCATTGCAATTTTATTTACATCGGGCCTAGATGTTGGCTTGATTATGTTTCCACTGACAGAGTTTGCAGGTTATGCAGACATAAAAGCAAGCCCAGAGTATGCGTTTGCCAATCCATTAGCCATCGAGTTTGGTTTTTGGGGCTTCTTGATCTGGGGATTTTATTTCCTTACGTGCTTTTATTTCTGTGTAATAGAACCCAAAGTAAAATTTTTTGAAATTGCTTGGGTAAAACTAATAAATAACATAGTTATTATTGGTACATGCGCATTTACTGCATTTTTACTGCTGTCGAATTTACCTTGGTATTTGCCGTCGCTTGGTGATGGTGAGTCAATTATTCCGACATTCTACTTAATGGTGTTTGCAGCGATTTGTTTTGCTGTGTATTCGAGCACAGACATTAAGTATGTACGCTTTTTAAGTATTTCTACTACTTGGTTGTTTATCGCTTTAATCGCATTTATGTGGTTCGGTGCCTTTGTGGGTTCTGATGCACAAACATCAGCATTTGTTGATAACCTTGCGTTAATTGGCAGCTACTTTGGCAATATTCATGAGTTTGTATTACCACTAAATGATTACCATGCCTTCTACCTGTTTTGGTGGTTTGCTTGGAGCATTATGATTGGTCAATTTACTTCGCGCTTTGTGGGTGGTTTAAAAACTTACCAAGTACTGGCAGCTATGTTGATTTTCCCGTCTATTCCAATCGCTATCTGGTTTAGTGTTTTGTATCAATACCATGAAGCGGGTATTGCAACAGCAGGCCTGAAAAACATCGCTATGGTGTTTGTTGGTGTGGTGTTTGTGATCAACTCACTTGATTCTTTGATCCGTTTATACACAGATAACCTAAACTTAACGGTGAAACGTTTAGGTAAATTTAATTATATTGCCTTAAATGTGGTGGCGCTTTCATTGTTAACCCTGCTGTTTAAGTTCGACTTTTTACAGATCCAATGGGTTGGTGCGCTCGTTATTGCATTATTTTTCGGCTGTGCTGCGTTTATTGGCTACAGCAAGTTAAAAACAGTGAAAAATATCGAAGGCTCACCAAAAGACAATAAATTAGATTACACAAAAATAGAAACAGTTAGCTAGGGGAAACCAACATGACAACAAGACAAACAGTATTAGCAGCAGCGTTGCCATTGGCATTACTATCGACATCAGCGATGGCTGACTTATCGACTACGGTTACATTGGCATCAGATTACACCTTCAATGGTGTAAGCCAGACTCAGAATGATCCTGCAATTCAAGGTAGTTTAGATTACGCCTTTGCCGATTCAGGCATGTATGTAGGTACTTGGGCTTCAAATGTAGATTTTGGTGAAGGTACTGACATTGAGTGGGATGCTTATTTTGGTAATTATGTTGAGATAAACGATGCCCTTAGTGTTGATTATGGTATTGCTTATTACTCTTACCATGGTGAAGATTACTCAAGCGACGGTAATTATTTTGAGACTTATGCAAAGTTTGGTTACACCAATAGTCTGGGTTTCACAGAACTTAACTTTTGGTACGCTTGGGATTATTTCGGTACCGATGCTGGACATGTAATTTCTATGCTTGCGCATACCTTTGAAATTGCCCCAAATCATGCAATTCGTGCCAGTTTTGATGTATCTAACTCATTAGATGGCAATAAGTTTGCTTGGGATGGTAATGACAAGTCATACAACCATTATCGTTTAGCCTATCAAACAAGCTTTGCAGGTTTTGATTTTGAGCTTGCTGGCGAAAATACCAGCCTAGACTGGGATACCGCAGACGAGCGTATTGTCGCGTCTATTTCACGTAGCTTTGATTTATAAGTAGCGTTTTATAGTACGGCTTTAATAAAACGGCTAACCTTCGTTAGCCGTTTTTTTATGCTTAGAATATGGGGATTAAATCTCTTCACCTTCGTGTTGCATCGCTAAATCATCAAGCTCTGCAAGGGTGTAATCAAAGCCACTATTATCGACTTCGTAACGTATTTTCACGCCATAACCACCTTGGCAAAGACTCGCAGTGACCTTAGCCACTGACCAATGCTTAAGCTTGTTTAAAAACCGATTGGCGGTTTGCTGTGAGTCAAAGCGATAACTGACTTGCGATTCCATCTCTTTTCTAGCCTAAAATTTTTTCGAGAGTGTATGAAATTGCTCTGTTTAAATCAATTGCTCATTGAAAAACGCCAATGTGCGCTGCCACGACAGCTCCGCCTGTTTTTCATCATAACGAGAGGTAGAGTCGTTATGAAAACCATGATTTGCCTGTTCATACATATGCATAGTGTAAGGCACTTGATGTGCTTTTAAGTCGCTCTCGTATTCTGGCCACGTTGCATTAACGCGTTTATCAAATTCAGCTAAGTGTACAAGTAGCGGGGCTTTGATATTTTGTCTGAGTTCTTTAACGGCTGGAGTGCCGTAATAGGGCACGCCCGCATTGATTAGTTTGCTATCAACGGCTGCTAGGTAGTTAACCATATAACCACCAAAGCAAAAGCCTACCGCACCGAGTTTGCCATTACTATTTGGGTGTCTTTTTATGTATTCAGCTGCGGCAATAAAGTCTTGTTGGATTTTTTGTTTATCCATAGAGCGCTGCATGGCGCGACCTTCATCGTCATTGCCAGGGTAGCCACCAAGAGGGTGTAATGCATCTGGCGCAAAGGCAATAAATCCAGCTTTGGCAAGGCGACGAGCAACATCTTTAATATAAGGGTTTAAACCCCTGTTTTCGTGGATCACTAATACTATTGGGAGCTTGCCGGTTAAATTAGCGGGTTCTACTAAATAACCTTTACCTTCGCCATGTCCTTTAAACGAGTCAAAGGTTTTATAGCTAGCTTTGATATCAGGGTCATTAAAGGACACTTGCTCAGCTAATGCGTAGTTTGGCAGTAAAGCGCTACTTAGCATTGCCATTGAATAACCAAGGGCGACTAAGCCACCTAGCTTTTTCATAAAGGTACGGCGGTCCATCAAGCCATGGGCGTATTCATCGTACCAATCGAAAGCTTCTTGGGGAATGTGATTATGGCGTTGCTCAGTCATACTTATATCCTTTAAAAACGAGTTAGGTTTATAACTTTAGCTGAAATATCAGCGATTAACAGCCAGTTGCTTTGTTTGTATTACCACATCCATAAAGCGGCGCTGCCAAATAGCCTTAAAGGCTTTATTAAATAGGTATAAAAATATTAGCGGCATTAATAACAGCTTTAAAATCAGTAGAGACAAGATATTCAAAAAGTCGATGAATAAGTCTTCGACGGCTGCCACCATGTTGCTAATGCCAGAGCTAACGGTGTCTATAATTTTACTCACTTGCGACGATTGGTCTTGATTGAGTGATGCATTTAAGTTTTCTAGTTGCTCATTTAAGGCGTCTTTGTCTAGGTTTAGCTGTCTTTGCTGGTTTAGTACCGCATTAAACTGCGCTGTTAATTGCTGCTTTTTATCAAGTAATGGCTTGGCTTGTTCAAGCTCAGTAAAGGTCAGTCGCTCAGACAAGCTGCGAGTTGCTTGAATCGCTTCTATTTGGCTATCGACCTCTGTTAGCTTAACTTTGAGTTCTGTCGCTTGCTGGTGGTTCTTAATCTGCTGCTCATTTAATAGAGAGAGCTTGTCGAAGATGGTTTGTTTTTCACTATCGACCTCGGCCTTTAGCTTGGCAGATATGGCCGAGGTATTATTTGCACTGCTATTCACTGTCTCGACTTTCTCGCTCACCAGCTCACTTTGCTGGTTAATTTGCTCATCTAAGAATATCTGGCTGACGAGGCCTGTTGCCAGCACCACCGCAGGCACTAAAAAGCGAATTAAAATCAGGCTTGCCATAATCTTATGACGTAAGTTAGGTAAATAGTTACGCCATTCACAGATAAAGTAAGCGACGACCGAAACAGTAAAAACACCACTAAAAATAACCCCAGAAGAAATGGTGTATAAAATGCGCTGTAAAAATAACGAGCCTATTGCAAGGCGCATAGCATCCGACATGTATTCAGCTAGGTCATTGACTGGGTCGAGTAGTTGTGCAGGTTGAATACTGGCAATACCAATGCCCACTTCGGCTGATTGCAATAGCGATATAGCAGCATTAACTGTACGAGATGAAGCATACACTAGGGTTGATTGTACAAGGGCGCTGTCGATAAAGCGCATAATGAAATGGTTATAATGCTCTAGCCAACAAAGAAGTAGCAGTATTGTAAGAGATAAATACTTGATAATATGTTGTTTAGTTAGCATAACGCCCCCGACAGTTAGTACGCTTCTTCACGCTACACTATTCATAGCCGTTGAAGCAATCTAATAGGATTGAATTATTTTGCCGATTAACTGTCTATGAATTGCTATTCATCGCTTTAGAGGAAATATGAAAGAACCTGCATCAATTGGCCAGTGCTGTATTGAAGATTTAGAACCCGTGCAAGACTTAGGTCGCTTAGCCTCTTATTTACGTTCAAATCTGGTGACTCATCTTGATAATGCGTTAGAGGATAAAGAGCTAACGTCGGCTCAGTATATCGTGGTTGTGCTACTTGCACGCGGTAAAGTAAATACCTTGGCTGAGCTTTGTGAGCACATGGTGTATGACCGTGGTGCCATGAGTCGATTACTTTCTCGTTTAGAAGACAAGGGCTTAGTTGCTAAGAAGCAGTCAGTTGAAGATCGCCGTTCAACTCTTTTATGCCTCACAGAAAAAGGCCAACAGCTCTACCCGGAAATTTTACCCACTGTAAATGATATCTATCGCAAAGCACTCACAGGCTTCTCTGATGATGAGCAAAAGCAACTCGCAAGCTTAATGTTTAGAGCAATTCATAATTTAAAAGCATAAATTTCTCTAAGCGGTACATTGTCGCTGTAGATGCATTTTGATAATATAGTTGCCTAGGCATTTAATTTTAACAAGTCCGGGTTGTTATGTTTGAATCATCTTTGCTTGCGCAGCTTCACGCTCAATTTCCAGCTCATCAATTTAGCCCAGAAGGTTTGTCGGTTGTTCACACAGGCCGCTTTGCCAATGCCATTGTCTATCGTTATAAAGACGCGCAATTTGATCTAATTATTAAAGACTTTCAGCACAGCCCGTGGTGGATGAGAAAAACCATCGCGCCGCTATTTATCAATCAAGAGTACAAGGGGCTGGCACGCCTGCAAGACGTAGACGGAGTGGTCGATAACTTTTGTCGTTTGTCATCAATTGCCATCGCTTATGATTTTATTGAAGGCACGCCACTTCGCCAGCTTGCCTTGCAACAGCAGCATTTACCGGGTGAGTTCTTTAAAGAATTTGAGCGTTTGGTAGCAAAAATGCATCGCCGCGGCGTGGTGCACCTCGACTTACGTAATTTGGGAAATGTGATTTGTTCAAAAGATGGCAAGCCTTATATTATTGATTTTCAGTCAGCGATTCGCTTTGCACGCTTTCCGCGCTGGTTACAGCGTTTTATGCGTGGTGCCGATATGAGTGGGGTTTATAAGGCGTGGCAGAAGTTAGCCAAAGACTCGTTACCGCAAGCAAAGGCGGATTATTTGCACGACTTTAATCATGTGCGTAAGCGTTGGATTTTTAAAGGTTATCCGATTCAACGTGCCTATTTGTGGTGTAGCGGAGCAGTTACTCAGATTCTTAATTCTGAATTTGTTCGCAGTCTTTTAGATAGATTGTAAAAAGCGCGCTTGCACGCGCTTAGTGGGGAGAACTAGTATTTAGGCCAACCGTTTGCATCCCAATTCAGGGTGCTGATGAGCAATTTAGGGGTACCATTATCACCTGCATCATAGGCATGACGAACAATCACATCGGTATTTAAAATGTCTTGTCCACCTGGACCTACCCATTGGCTGTTACCCGCATCAAGAATGCTCCCGCCGCTAGCTAGCATGTCGGTGCCATTTTTATCTAGGTATGGGCCGCGGATGTCACTAGAGCGACCATACGCAATACGGTAAGTACTATTCGTGCCATCACAGCATTTGCCAACTGAAACAAACAAATAGTAATAGCCTTGGCGATACACTATGGTAGGCGCTTCGATGCCACCAGAGCGACTTGCTAAAGAGTAGATTTGACCAAATGGTTTCATGGTTATAGGGTTAATTCGTGTTAGTTTAATACCCGAATTCCATGAACCAAAGGCAAGCCAAGGTGCACCATCTTTTGCCACCACAAGATCAGGGTCAATGGCGTTGTAATCATTGCTATTAGTCGTGTTAATGACTAAACCATCATCACGCCAATCACCGGTTGCTACACTGCTTGCTGATGTAAGGCCAATAGCACTGACACGTGAACCAAAGGTCGAAATCGAATAATAAAGCCAGCTACGACCATTGTAGCTTTTTAATTCAGGCGCCCAGACATCAATTCCATCATGATCTGGCACATAGTTGCTCCACCAGCTTAAACCATTTGAGAAAATTGGTTGCGCATCATTCCAATCTACACCGTTGCTTGAATATTTACCGTAGATACCAGGGCCTGTTTGAAAAACCCACCAAGTGCCATTTTCATAGCCAAGGGTTGGATCGTGGGTGACTAAATTACCTGTAAGTGGCCAGTGATCTGCTGCGCCATTGGTTGTGGATGGATCCCAAGGGGTTGATTCAACATTAGCAAGCTTGGTTAGCTGCCACTGCTGTGCATCGCTGCCGTTGTAGCTCCACTGGCTAATATTTGCGCCATCGTTGCCATTAAAAGCATAAAGGTCGAGTGCCTTACCACTGTGATCGTTAATGAAGCTGTAATAGCCGCTACCTTCATCATTAATTTGCCAGTGTTGGCTGGCAACATCAGCGTACTCATATTGCACCACATTACCGCCATCGGCAGTCGAGAAGTCAAACACTTCGAGGGCTTTACCACTGTTTAAGTTAATAACCGAATAGTTGCTGCCTCCTATGTTGGTGATTAACCAGCGCTGGGTGTCGTGATTAGTGTCAGCCCACTGACTAACATTTGCACCATCGTTGGTTTGCGCGCTGGCTACTTCAACAAATTTAGCACTGTACTTTGATTTAATGGTGTATACGCCATTATCAATCGCATAAGCATTGGGCAGTATGAGTGTTGTTGCCAAGCTGAGTGCAGCTAGGGCTTTTTTTGAAAGTATCATTGTGTCTCCAAATCATTGTTATTGAGCTTTCCTTGTGTGTTCTGCTCCTTGGATGAGTTTTGATCAACACCAATTAATTAAGAGTAATGGTGCAAATGAAAACTATTTATAATACTTTATTATATTATTACCTTTGTAAAGGTGAACGGTAAAGATAATTAACAAAAATTTTACCTTCAACTGTTTTGGAAGGGACTTTAGTGTTTAGCTGAGATACAAAAAAGCCACTCAGTGAGTGGCTTTTCGGATGTTATTGAGTAATAAACTGGCTGGGAATATCCCATTTGAGGGTATGCAGTTGGCCTTGCCAAGTTTGTATTGTGATCCACAGTTTATCATCTGCTGAGATGGATTTAGGAGCTATCGCATGGGCGTGCTGACCATGATTGGTGCCATGCATTATGCCTTCTTCATCTTTAGCAAACTCCGTTAGTGCTAAAGGCGCTTGGCCAATATTTAAATACGCCTGACGAACATTGCTTATGTCACCTTGATTAAAGGCGATAAAGAAATCTTTCACATACTCATTGTGGTGTGAGTACGGGGCATCTTCATTTAGCGGCATCGGGGCGATTTTAAATTCGCCCGCTTGTTGCTCTTGCCAAAGTGCAGGAAACTGAGGGTTTAATGACTGATAAATAAACCATACAGGTAAAGCCAGTACCACAGCATGTAAAACATACTTTTTACGTTGCCACCAAGTTGCTTGTAAACGAGCCATTAGTTTGCCTCCTGAACGTTATTCACTGGCGCTGATTGGCGCGCTTTTACAGGTTTGTTATTTACTAATTTTGCGGCGTACATCATAAAACCAGTGATCGACATACCACTTAAAATCAAACCAAAGATAAACCAAATAACCTTTGTCCACAGACCGCCAATATTACCGTAATGCAGCGGATCGGCGATATGCGAAAGGGTGAGTAATCCCGACATGGTTTCTGGGCTTTTACTTGCTGCAATTTCACCCGTCCAAGGATTGATTGAAGTTGAGTAAGCGTAGTTATCGTAGAAAATAGTATCGCCACTGCCCATGATATTAAACATGCCGCGGTTATGCTCTGGCAGCATCACATAACTAGGTTTGAAATCTGGGAATTTCTCTTTGGTAATAGCCAGTGCCGCTTTTAAATCGGTTGGCGGTGTTTGTTTATTCGCAGGCAAAGTTGAAACCGCCACGAGCGGTGCATGCTCTTCTATGTCTATTTCGTTATGCCACATGATGGCTTGCACTAAATACCACAGGCCTGTGAGTGCCATTACTGCCATAAACCAAATTGACCAAACGCCACTTAGGGTATGTAAATCTTTTAGGAAGGTTTTTTTGCCTTGGTTAAAACGTAGTTTTGGCTGACTAAATGCACGCCAAAAGTTTTTATAAATCACTAAGCCTGTTACTAGTGCACCTAAAATAACAAAAGCCATGGCGCTGACAAGATAGTAACCTACGCTGTAACCCTCTTGCCAAGGGAAGAATAGCCAGCCGTGCAGGGTACGCATAAATTCAATGAATGAGATAGTGTCATTAACCGCTTGTACTTCGCCAGTGTATTGATTGACGTAAGCCACAGCGTAAGGTTTGTCGGTATCAGTGAAAATAACCGCATTTACCAAGTAAGGCTCATAATTGAGTACACTCATTACATCGGCAGTCGGGTAGGCTTTTTCAACGCTATTAATAACTTGATCAACACCAAGTGCTGGTAAATCATTTGGGTTGTTTGCACGTGCTTCACTGTTGGTCAGCCAAGTAAGCTCATGGCTTATCACAGATACAGTGCCTGTGACGCAAATAAAGCAAAATAGCACCCATACTGGGAGCGAAAACCAACCATGTAGTTGGAACCAAAGACGTTTACTCATGGTAAAAATAGCCCGACGTTAATTGATGATAGTAATTGTTATCATTTAAATTGTACTACAATCTTTTGAGTAAACACAATCTCTGTCGACGAGCTGCAAAAAAGGCGCTTTAAGCGCCTTTATCATTAGTTTGGTTGAGGGTAACAATTCGTTGTGGGAAAGGTATTTCGATATCCGCCTCTTGAATTACTTTAAATACATTGCGGTTCACCGCTAATTTAGTCTCAATAATTTTGGTGGTTGGCACCCAAAAGCGATAGCTCAAGGTAACACCGCTCTCAGCAAAGCGCTCGATACCGACTTGTGCATGAGGAGAATCACTAACTAGCTCATGATCGTTTAGCACCTTTTCGATAAGCTCAATTGCAAGGTCTGCATTGGCATCATAAGCGATGTCTATTTCACCTTTAACTAACGAATAGCTAAACGAGTTATGTATAATTTCGCCAACAATATGTTTGTTAGGAATGGTGATTTCGACTTTTTCTTCGTTAATCAGAATAGTGTGACCAAGTTCAATGGTTTTAACTTGTCCACTGACACCTTTTACTTCGATGGTATCGCCAACGACAAAGGGTCTTGTTGCAATGATAGCAAGGCCCGCACCGTAGTTTGAAAGCATGCCTTGCATTGCTAAGCCAGCACCTAGTGATGCGGCACCAATGGCAGCGACAAATGGGGTCACGCTAATGCCAATTTTGCCAAGGGCAATAACTAAGAACATAATGATCAGCAATACTTTGATGACATTGCTGACAAAGTTGGTGAGGGTAATATCGATATTGTGACGCTGCATGAGGCCAGCAACCATGTTCGATACTTTTTGCGCAATCCATAGGCCAATAAATAGAATTAAGATGGCACCTAAAATTTGCATACTATAGGTGACCAAATATTCCATGATTAGATTGTAGTATTTTTCGACTTGTTGTATTTCTGAGTCAATCATGTGTTTTCCTAACAAGGTTACTGCGAATTCTGACTATACCAGAACATGCTGTATTACAGGATAGAGTAGCGGCACGATTATAGCACTGAGCAGCGCACTTAATGCCATCGCCACAGAGGCAAAGGCCCCCGCTTTTGGCTGATCACTAATCAATGATGCTGTGCCAATGGCATGGCAAGCCGTACCAATGGCAACGCCTTTTGCTTGGGCATTGCGAATATTTATCAGCGAGAAAATCAAATTACCAAATATAGCCCCAAGTACGCCAATAAAAATCACCATGGCTGCCGCCAAAGAAGGTATGCCGCCTAGTGACTCAGTTACTAACAAGGTGATGGGGGTTGTTACAGATAAACTTGCTAAAGATGCGCTTAACTGTGCTGGGGCTGCAAAAAAATAACAAATAAGCGACGCGACAAAGGTGGCATTGATCACCCCTAAACTACAACTTATGAGAATTAGCAGCAGGTTCTTTTTGACATGGATAAATTGCTGATAAAGCGGTAAAGCCAATGCCACAATGGCAGGCTCAAGCAACCAGCTTAGGACTTTACTGTGCTCGGCAAAAGGCTCATAGGGGAGCTTAAGTGCCACTAACAAGGCTGCAATTAACACAATTGCCCAGCACACAGGGTTACTAAGCGCTTTAGCAGTGGCATGCTGGGTTTTCGCGTTTAAAAATCGCAGTACTAAGAAAAGTACAATAATAAGCGGGACGCTGAGCCACCATAAACTAACTGTCATTTTCACGGCCCTTAAAATAGGCGATAACAGCGCCTATGATTAAAACACTACTCAGCGGCACGACTATAAAAATAGTCAGTAATAAAGGCCAGTTCTGTGAAATTAAACCCAGATGTTCAATAATACCAACCCCTGCAGGGATGAAAAACAACGGCATGTAATTAAGTAAAGGGCTGGCTGTTGGTTTTAAATGCTGTTCTTTAACGAGGCCTGTTAACAGTAGCACGAGCAGTAACACCATACCGAGTAATGGAGCAGGGAATGAGCTTTCAAGCAAAGCCGTTAAAAACTTTGCAACGGCTAAGCAGGTAAGAATAATAACGCTACTGATAAGGTATTTCATAAGTCAGGATAATTGCGAATAAAGTACAACTACATCATACCCTTGTCAGTTGTACTATGCGACTTTAGCTTACCATGATTTGGCATTATTAAACTTGATATCCTCTGCGCCTTTCGCTTTTGCAATCGCTTTTTTAGTATTTGGATTCATCAGTAAGCGAATTTGACTCCAGGTTTCTTTAGCGAGAATCTTGCGCTGCTGTGAGCGAAAGCTTTGCTGTGTGATTCGTTTAATTGCAGCAAGGGTATCCGGCGAGCGCGCCATGAGGGTTTCTAGTACAGCATCGGTTTGTTTATCAACGTCATCAGTAAGTTGTGTAACTAAGCCATATTCTTTAGCGTCTTCAGCTGAGACAGGCCCTGCATGACTTGCCAACCAAAGTGCTTGGTCACGCTTCATTAAACCTGCAAGCACCACGTTAGCCCCCATATCAGGGCATAAGCCCCACCGGGCTTCCATGATCGCTAATTTAGCGTTTTTATCGACGATGCGATAATCAGCGCCGAGTGCGATTTGCATACCGCCACCAAAGCAGTGTCCGGTTACTTTTGCTATCACCGGAATACTTATGTCTTGCCAACCTAGCACCACTTTTTGCGCTAGATTTTGGTTTCCTGGTAACCATTTGAATAAAAGCTTGATGATATTGCTTGGCTTTTTCATCACTGCAGCAACATCCAGTCCAGAGCAAAAATGTTCGCCTTCGCCAGAGATAACCACTGCACGTAAGCTGCGATCACGTTTAATTTCTTTGATTACGTTTGAAAGCTCAACGAACATAGCAAAACTGAGTGCATTTTGTTTCTCGGGACGAGCAAGGCTAACCCATGCGACTTGTTGTTTTATTTCTAGTTTTATCATGGTAACTCCTCTGACCTGTTTGTTAGAGCTTACGAGTTAATTACATCTAAGTAAAGAATTGCTGATGTGTCGCAAGTAATCATTAAATTTTCCAAAAATGGGTAACCTTGTCATATATTTAGTTACAAATTGGTGTATATTTTTAAAACAAAGGTGCTAGTTCGCAGCTAGCTTTGTTTTGTGATTAGTTAGATACTTTCGCAAAATCTCATGACACGACTAGACTTAGTTTTAAGTCGCGCTACTAGGAGTAAATATATGCTGATGGGCAAAACAGCTCGCATAACTAAACAATCATCTCGTTCTTTGGCTTTTGCTGCAATTTCTGTCGCATTAACAACCACATTAGTTGGCTGTTCAGATGATAAAGCACAACAACAAACTACGCCGCCACCGGCCGTATCAGTATTTAATGTCGTCACACAGGAAGTTGGTAATTACCGAGAGTTTGTCGCGCGTACTGAAGCATTCCAAGAGGTTGCTATTAGAGCCCGAGTTGAGGGTGAACTCATTGAACGCCACTTTAATGAAGGCTCATCGGTTGAGAAAGATCAGCTTTTATTACGTATTGACCCATCTGAGTATCGCTCAACTGTTGCAGAAGTTGAAGCTGATTTAAAAAGTAAAATTGCCGCAGCGGGCGCCGCTGAAAGAGATTTAAAACGTGGTAAAGATGTGGCTGCGCAAGGTTTTATTTCACAATCAGACCTCGATAAACTCACCACAAATTTTGAACAGGCTACAGCAGCTGTAAAAGCCGCGGAAGCTGAGCTTGAAAAAGCAAAACTTAATTTAAGCTATACTGAGATACGCGCACCGTTTGCAGGGCGCATCGGTAAAGTGAACTATGATGTGGGTAATATTGTTGGGCCATCATCCAATGAGCTTGCAGAGCTGACCGATGTTGACCCAATTTATGTAAGTTTTCAGGTTGAAGAAGCTGACTACATCTCTTATCGCCAAAATAATCAAGCACCTTCAGATAAAGACCCTCGTGATGTGCCTATCGACTTAACTTTGCGTTTACCAAACAACTCAACTTTTGCTGATAAAGGCGAACTTGATTTTGCAGATACCAAAATTAACCGCAATACAGGCACGGTTGAGCTAAGAGCCGCTTTTGATAACCCTGATGGCATCGTTATGCCGGGTCTATTCGTCACTTTAATCGTTGAAAGTACGAATAAACAAAACTTGGCACTCATTCCTCAAGTTGCAGTGCAAGAAAACCAGCAAGGTAAGTTTGTGCTCGTTGTTGATGACGAAAACAAAGTGGCTATGCGGATTGTTAAGCTGGGTCGTCGTATTAATGCAATGTGGGTGGTTGAGTCTGGTTTAGAGGCGGGTGAAAAAGTCATTATTGAAGGTTTACAAAAGGTACGCCAAGGCGCTGAAGTGAAAGCTGTTGAAAAAAATGTCGATGAAACAACCGGCACTATTTCTAGCAAAGCTAACTCTTAGGAGTGAGATATGATCAGTAAAACCTTTATATCTCGCCCAAAATTTGCCTTGGTAATTTCGATTGTTATTACCATTGCGGGTTTAATTTCAATGGCTTTGCTGCCAGTGAATATGTACCCGCAAATAACCCCTCCGCAAGTACAAATTAGTGCTAGTTACCCAGGTGCAAGTGCGCAAATTGTCGAAGAGTCGGTGATCCGGCCCATAGAAGAGCAGGTTAATGGTGTTGAAGATATGATGTATATCGAATCAACATCGTCTAACAATGGCACGGCAAGTATCACTGTGTATTTTAAAGTCGGCACAGACACAGATATAGCCCAAGTTAACGTACAAAACCGTGTGGCACTTGCAGAAGCTGGGTTACCTGAAGAGGTTAAACGCCAAGGTGTGTCGGTTAAGAAAAAGTCGAGTTCGATGCTTCTCGGTATCAACTTGTACTCGAATCAAGAAAATATCGACGCTATTTTCTTAAGCAACTATGCAACCAACTACTTAACCGAGCCACTTGGCCGTATTAATGGGGTTGCCTCTGCTGAAGTAATGGGGGAACAAACCTATTCAATGCGTTTATGGTTACGCCCAGATCGAATGGCTTCACTGGGTTTAACTGTGTCAGAAGTTCAAGCAGCGCTGCAAGAGCAAAATACCATCGTAGCAGCAGGTAAACTCGGTGCTGCACCCTCTGCACCGAGCCAGCAATTTGAATATTCGATTCAGGCAAAAGGGCGTTTAAAAACCCCTGAAGAGTTTGGCCAAACCATTATCCGCTCGAGCAAAGATGGTAACTTTGTGCGCTTAAATGATATTGCCCGTATTGAATTAGGTGCAGCAAGCTACAGCACAACAGCAAAATTAAACCAGCAAGACACTGCATTCATCGTTATTTATCAGCTAACAGAAGCGAATGCGACGCAAGTAGCTGCTGATGTAAAAGCCCGTATGGCAGAGCTGGCTAAACAGCTACCTGATGGTGTTGAGTACTCAATTCCTTATGACACCACAGAGTTCATCAATCGCTCGATTGATGAAGTGGTTGTCACCCTTGTCCAAGCGGTTGGCTTGGTTATTTTAGTGGTGTTTTTATTCTTACAAAATTGGCGCGCTACGCTCATTCCAACGGTGGCTATTCCGGTATCTTTGGTGGGGACTTTCGCGTTTATGATGATGATGGATTACTCCATCAACTTAATCACCTTGTTTGGTTTAGTACTTGCAATCGGTATTGTGGTCGATGATGCCATTATCGTTATTGAAAACGTTGAGCGAATACTAAAAGAAGAAAAGCTGCCAATTAAAGAAGCGGTTACCAAAGCGATGGAGCAGGTATCGGGGCCAATCGTGGCAACGACCTTAGTATTACTTGCGGTGTTTGTGCCAGTAGGCTTTATGCCGGGAATAACTGGGGAGCTTTATAAACAGTTCTCGGTGACGATTTCATTTGCGGTACTCATTTCATCTTTAAATGCACTGACTTTAAGCCCTGCATTGTGTGCTTTATTGTTAAATGAAAAAGCCATGAAGCCGATTAAATGGTTAGCCCCATTCGAAAATATCATTACTCGTTCGACCAATGGCTACAGTAAAGTTATTAACTTTATCCTCAAACGTACCGCGAGAATGGCATTGTTTGCGGTGGTTATTTTTGCGGCTGCAGGTTGGCTAGTAAAAACAGTGCCTACAGGCTTTGTACCAGCAGAAGACCAAGGCTTTCTTTTTGTTGATGTGCAATTACCAGATGCGGCAGCTAGCGGTCGTACCCAAGATGTAATGCATAAGCTGGGCGAGATTGTAAGAAATGAACCAGCGGCAACTGACTTTATTGCGGTTTCTGGCTTTTCATTACTCGGTGGTGCGGGTTCTAATAATGCGCTTGGTATTGTGGTACTCAAGGATTGGGAAGAGCGTACCAGCCCAGAGCTTGGCTTACGTGCAGTACTAACGCGCCTGATGGGGCAGTTCTGGGCGATGCCAGATGCGCAAATCATGGCCTTTAATCCGCCTTCAATACCTGGACTTGGCACAAGCGCAGGCTTTGAGTTTAGGTTACAAGACAGTGAAGGACGCGAGCCTGCTGAACTTGCACAAGTGTTAAATGGCTTAATTTATGAAGCGAACCAGCGTCCAGAGCTGTCAAATGTTTACAGTACATTTAGAGCAAATGTGCCACAGTATTTCCTTGAAATTGACCGTAATAAGGCAAAAGCTCAAGGGGTGGCGCTTAGCGATATTTTCTTAACCTTGCAGGCGCAACTTGGCTCGTTATACATAAATGACTTTAACCAATTTAGCCGTACTTACCGCGTTATCATGCAGGCGGAAAGCCGTTTTCGTCAAAACCCTGCAGACTTACAGTACTACTATGTACGTAATGATGAGGGAGCAATGGTGCCGCTCACTACATTGGCTAAGCTGGAGCCAATTTTAGGCCCTACAAGCTTAACGCACTTTAACTTATATCGTAGTGCAAGCATTAGCGGACAACCTGCAGCAGGTTATGCCAGTGGTGATGCCATTAAAGCAATGCAAGAGCTAGCTGAGCAATTACCTACAGGCTATGTGTATGAGTGGGCTGGGCAGTCTAAACAAGAGATTGAAGCGGGTAATATGGCGCCAATCTTATTTGGCTTAGCGGTGGTATTTGTGTATCTATTCTTGGTTGCGCAATACGAAAGCTGGACAATTCCGTTTTCGGTCATTGCAGCGGTACCGTTGGCGTTATTTGGTGCCATGCTTGCGCTGTATGTGATTGGTATGGAAAACAACATCTATGCGCAGGTTGGTTTAGTGTTACTGATTGGCCTATCCACCAAAACCGCTATTTTGATTGTCGAATTTGCTATGGAAGAGCGTGCGGCAGGTAAAGGTATTTTTGAAGCGGCTCTTAATGCGGCAAGATTACGCTTTAGGGCCGTATTGATGACGGCATTGTCGTTTGTACTTGGCGTATTACCGCTGGTGTTTGCAAGTGGCGCAGGGGCTGGCAGTCGAATATCGCTCGGTATTACCGTGTTATTCGGGATGTTAGCTGCAACCATTTTTGGCACCTTGCTTGTTCCGCTATTTTATACGCTCGTGCAATCAATGCGCGAAAAGATAAAAGGCACAGCAAGTGCGGAGTAAAATCTGTTATTAATTACAAAAAAGTCAGGGCAACCTGGCTTTTTTTTTGGTAAAACTCAAAAGAGGTTTGTTATCATAGCCAGATTCAAAGCGATACACATGTGCAGAGGTTTAAGGAATGGCTGGTCCACGCTTATACAGTGAAGAAGAAGTAACTCATCAGGCTTATGATATCTTTTTAGAGTTAGCACCTGATAATTTAAGCGAGCAAGATATTGCTGATTTTAACGAGCACAGAGAAGAGCTTGGCTTTATTGAAGAAGGTGAGCCTGACGAGCAGTGGCAAGATTTTGTTGCACTAGAAATTGAACCTGAGCTATTTGTGCAAGTCTTAGTAGGACTTGAATTCGACAATCAAGATATCTTGTTTGCGAAAATTTTAATTAGCCGAGACAAAGATGCACCGTTTTGCCACATTCTTTGGAAAGATAGCGAATAACTCTCCAGCCGATGTTTGACTCTACTTTTAGTTGTTTTAATTCAATAAAACGAATTATTTTGCCCGCCCTACTAGTTTGCAGTTGGCAGGCTTTTGCTGTTGATCCGTTTGAAGACTTTCATGAGTACGGGCAATTATCAGAAGAAGAAATCCATAAAATTCATAAAGGCGAGTTGCTGTACGGAGATATGGAGTTTGGTTTTATGGTAAGCCGCGGTAATACCAACTCAACTAGTTTCAAACTTAAAGGTAACCTTTACCAAGATTTCGAAAAGTGGCGTAACCAATTTAAGCTCGATACTTTATACAAACGTGACCGTAATGAAGAAACCGGTGATGAAGAAGTTTCTGCTGACCGTATTTTTGTATCAGGCCAAGGTAACTATAAGCTAAATGTGAAAAATGAGTCATTTTTCATTTACGGTGACTACGAGCGAGATAAGTTTAGTGGTCTAGAGTTTAAGAGCACCATAGCGACGGGTTACGGTAACCGCATTTACCAAGGCAGTAAGAATAAAGTCGATATCGATGTGGGCCCTGGTTTATACCGCTCGGTGGCTGATCAAGAGACTGCAACAGAAGAAGATGAAACAAAAACCGGTTACCTGCTTCGTTTAGCGCTGCAGTGGGAGCGTACGGTTTCTGCTCGCACTCGCTTTAATCAAGATGTCAGTTATGAACAATCATTGTCAGGGTTAAACTCGCGTTTAAAATCAGAAACATCCCTGATCAGCAAAATTATGGGTGATGTGTCACTCAAATTTACCTACATGTATCGCTATAACTCAAAACCAGAGGAAGATAAGCTCAAGTACGATTCTGAGCTGAGTGCAACCTTTGTTTATAGCTTTTAAGAGAATACTTCAGAATGTATCAACATAAACAGTACGCTATTTTTATTTTTGTTATCTTAGGCTGGATTGGCGCCTTCATCGCCTTAGCTTGGAACTTAATTGGTGCAGATATTCCTCTTATGGTGTTTAGCGCTATCTTAGTGCTGGTGGCTTTTTTGTTTCATGGCTTAACCATTAAGGTGAGCGATAAAACACTAAGCTGGGCATTCGGTCCGGGTGTATTTGGAAAAACCGTGACTTTTGATGAGATTGAATCTGTTCGGGCTGTGAGTAATTCTTTTCGACATGGTATTGGTCTGCGTATCACGCATGATGGCTGGGTTTACAGTGTATCTGGATTTAGTGCTGTTGAATTGGCGATGAAAGACGGTACGCACTATCGCTTAGGAACCAATGACCAAGAAGGTTTACTTGCTGCGCTTAGAGAGCATATTGCTGAACCAGAGCCTGCTCTAGATGCTCAGAAAACTGTTGCATAAGCACAAATTTGAGATATAAGAAAAGCGCCAGTGGCGCTTTTTTTATAGTAATGGTTTAGTGGCTGTGACCACAACCACCTTCACCGTGCACATGACCATGTGCTAATTCTTCTTCAGTTGCATCGCGTACTTCAAGTACTTCAACATCAAAATGAAGGGTAATACCTGAAAGTGGGTGGTTACCATCGACAATAACGTCTTCGTCTTGAATTTCGATGATCATCACTGATTGGTCGCCAGCGTCAGTCGTAGCGCGGAACTGCATACCCACTTCAATTTCCATACCTTCAAACATTGATTTTGGTACTGCTTGCATTAGGTCATCGTGACGCTCACCATAGCCTTGCTCTGGCTCAACAGTTACGCTGAATGTGTCGCCCGCTTCTTTACCTAATAGCGCATTTTCGAGGCCTGGAATTAAGAAACCCGTGCCAACGATAAACACCAGTGGCTCGCCATCGAAAGAGTTGTCGATGGTGTTTTTGTTATTATCCAATACTGAATAATGCATTTTTACCACTTTGTTTGCTGCTACGATCATAGTCATTCCTATTTATTCATCTTCGAGAGAGTAAGGCAGAGCTTGAATAGATAACTCTACCTGAGGGAGGTGTTTAGCTCGCAAAATTTGGCCTGCTTCATTATCGTTCGGAAGCACAACAAGGCCCATTAAGGTTTGCGTTTGTTGATTATAACTTTGGCTAATAAGCTTGCCAGCACGGCGCCAGTTTTCGCCCAGTTGGGTTTCAAGTTCTAGCTCATCAAGCAAGCCTTCAGCTTTGCCCGAAACTATATACATAGCACGTTTATTTTTGCCTAGGTATTTCATACGGGCGACAGTTTCTTGCCCTGTGTAGCAACCTTTTCTGAAACTGATACCACCAAGCGCTTGCAAGTTAACCATTTGCGGTACGTATTCGCCAATAGCGTCGCTGTTTAATGACGGCTCGCCTGCGGCAATAGCTGCCTGTTGCCATAACGCGTCATCATCAAGGGCTGTTATGTCATCAGGTAAGCTAAATTCTTCGTTGACCATAAGCAATACGCGGTTATCTGCAAGCTTTAACGCTTTACCGCCAGCAAAATCGACAGCGTTGTGCTCGTCGTCAAAATTAATTGCTAAGGTTTCTAGTGTCGCTGTTAGGTCATCACCTAGTAAGCCAATTAGCGGTTTTTCAGATTGCTGAATTTCTACTTGCGAAAAAACGGCGTATTTTTTTAACTCGACTAGCGATTGCTCTACCTCAGGTTTTGAGCCCGCAAGGTAATAGCTATCAAGGTGTGAAAACAACCTAAATACACCCCAAAGCTTGCCTTTTGCATTACAGTGGCCAGCCCAAAGGAAGTTATCATCAGTTAATTTGTTGATATCTTGCGTAATTTGTCCGTGAAGGTAAGACAACTTATCTTTGCCAGTTAGGCTGATAAGTGAATAAGATAAAGGACATGCGTAAACAGTCGACATAAAAACCTTCTTTACGATATGAATGAGCGCTAATGATAACTTAGTTAGGGTAGCAATTTAAATAGCTGTTTATTCGATAGCAATTTGGTAAACTGCAGACAAATAAGTACGAGGTTTAAAATGACTGAAATTCACAGTAAAGAACGTATTCGTTGGGCATGCCGTCGCGGTATGTTAGAACTAGATGTTTTATTTATGCCATTCGTTGAAGAAGCGTTTGACTCACTATCAAAAGAACAGCAAGCCGTTTTTCAACGCTTACTTGAGTGCGATGATCCTGATTTATTTGCCTGGTTCATGGGTCATGAAGAGTGTAAAGACCCAGAGCTTAACGGTATGGTCGCGTTAATTTTAGACCGAGTTCGTGTATAGATTTACCGTTACAAATAACACCCCCGACCACAAACCCTTTGTGGTCTTTTTTTGCTTAACAGCCATCACTTTATGCTTTGTTTACCAGCATGTTTTCGCTCAGCTGTTGGCTTGTTTAGCGTGCTTCTTCTTAGCCATTCTTAGTTTTAAAAAAGTCCAACAAGCACAGCCTGAAAAGGGTTTTATAATTTTAGAGCAAGCAGAGCTTAGATTTGTAAACGACAAACTTAAAATTCAAGGCCAGATAACAGCTAAAAGTTATGTGTTTGCTAATTTTGTAGTGCTGAGGTTGGCTGGGTTTTATCAATCACACTGGCTGATTATAAGCTCAGCCAGTGTTGATGAAGAAAGTTTCTCGCGCTTAAAGCGTGCAATTATTGCAGTGCAGCAACCGACTTAGGCGTTAAAATTGTCGGTGTTGGATTTTCGTTTTGCTCTGGGTAATCAATCGTGTAATGAAGACCACGACTTTCTTTACGCTCAAGGGCGCTGCGAATAATAAGCTCTGCAACCTGTACTAGGTTTCGAAGTTCTAATAAGTTATTTGTCACCCTAAAGTTTGCGTAATAGTCGTGAATTTCTTGCTGCAGTAATTCAACGCGGTGAAGCGCACGTTCTAAACGTTTTGTTGAGCGTACAATACCCACGTAATCCCACATAAATAACCTTAGCTCATGCCAGTTGTGGGTAATAACGATTTCTTCGTCTGAGTTAGTTACGCGACTTTCATCCCATAATGGTAAGGCTTCAAGGGCAGGGCTTGCATCGATTTTGCTCAGAATATCTTTCGCGGCAGCATGGGCAAATACAATGCACTCAAGTAGAGAGTTGCTCGCCATACGATTAGCACCGTGTAAGCCTGTGTAAGCTACTTCGCCAACCGCATATAAGTTATCTAAATCTGTACGGCCATTAAAGTCGGTCATAACACCGCCGCAGGTATAGTGTGCAGCAGGCACCACAGGAATGGCTTCTTTGGTAATGTCGAGGCCAACACTTAAGCATTTTGCGTAGATAGTTGGGAAGTGCTCAATGATAAAATCTTTATCTTTGTGGCTAATATCAAGGTACACACAGTTCGCACCAAGGCGTTTCATTTCAAAATCGATGGCACGAGCAACAATATCGCGAGGGGCAAGTTCTTCGCGCTCATCAAAGTCTTTCATAAAGCGAGTGCCATCAGGGCGTTTTAAATACGCACCTTCACCGCGCATAGCTTCTGTGATCAAAAAGTTTTGCAGCTCTGGGTGATACAAACTTGTTGGGTGGAATTGGTTAAATTCCATATTGGCTACACGGCACCCCGCACGCCATGCCATTGCGATACCATCACCACTCGATACATCAGGGTTGGAAGTATATAAATATACTTTACTTGCGCCGCCTGTTGCCAGTGATACGAACTTGGCAGCGATAGTTTCAACTTTTTTATCTACACAATTCCAGACGTATAAGCCGTGAACATGCTTGCCTTTTTTAGCTAAGCTTTTATCTGTGATTAAATCAATGGCATTGTAATTTTCTAACAGGGTGATGTTAGGGTGTGCTTGTACTTGGCTAATTAAGGTTGTTTGCACTGCTCGCCCTGTGGCATCGGCGGCATGTAAAATACGACGATGACTATGACCACCTTCGCGAGTTAAATGAAAACGCTCTTTACCTTTTGAATCGAACTCCATATCAAAAGGTACGCCTTGCTCAATAAGCCATTTTAAACATTTTTTAGCATTGCTCGCTGTGTAGTGAACCGCATCACGGTCACATAATCCGCCGCCTGCATCGAGAGTATCTTCAACATGAGATTCAATGCTGTCATTCTTTTTATCAAATACTGCTGCAATACCACCTTGAGCATATAAGGTAGAACCCTCAGTTAATGCGCCTTTACTAAGTACTGTCACCTTACAGTGATTAGCAAGCGATAAGGCAAGAGATAGGCCAGCGGCGCCGCTGCCAATGATAGCGACATCAGTAATGTGATGTTTATTTTGGTTCATGTCTGTGGTCTTTGCGGTTACAATGCTCGGCTAGTAGTGCCAAAAGTTTGAGCAAATAAATTTTTATGTGGTATACGTATATGTACCATATTTGCTTTAACACTATTAGTCATTTTAATACGTTATACCAATCTTATTAGTTTTATCGTCACATAAACAGTTTATTGTTAGCTGTTTTAAATTGTGAGTTTAATTTAGATAACCGTTGATTCTTAAGCAGTTATTGAGGTTGTCGTGTAATAAGATTGGTATGACTCAATTTATTTGCGTGCTATTTTATAAAAAAATCATTTTAAACTGAACTTTTATATTCATGGTGCAGTCAGAGTTTGTGTAAACAATGGCGAGTATATGAATAGCAAGCAAGAATCAAACAGAGGAGTACCGGCTCGAATGAGCGAGCAGGATTTGGATTTAGCGCTAGTTAAAAGGGTCCAGCAAGGAGATAAAAACGCCTTCAACCTATTAGTTAGAAAATATCAGAATAAAATTGCAGGTTTGATTTCACGTTATGTATCGAACCAAGGTGATGTTGCTGATGTCGCACAAGAAGCTTTTATTAAAGCCTACCGTGCTTTACCTAACTTTAGAGGTGATAGCGCCTTTTATACTTGGTTGTACCGTATCGCCGTAAATTGTGCTAAAAATTACTTAGTTGCGCAGGGTCGCAAACCCCCAGCTAACGATGTTGATGCCGAAGAAGCAGAATTTTATGACAGTGCAGATGCAATGCGTTCAAACGCATCGCCAGAAAACCTGTTATTAAGTGACGAAGTACGTGCTGTAATTTTTAATACGATTGATAGTTTGCCTGAAGATCTAAAAACCGCGATTACCCTTCGTGAAATTGAAGGTATGAGCTATGAAGAAATAGCCGTGGTTATGGATTGCCCTGTGGGAACGGTGCGTTCACGTATTTTCCGTGCCCGTGAGGCGATTGATAATAAATTGAATCCATTAATAGGTGAGTCTTAGTATGACAAAAGCAGACGTTAACAAGTTGGATAATGAGCAGTTGTCCGCGTTACTTGACGGCGAGCAGCAGTTAACTGATCAAGCGATCACAAACGACGATGTGTCTACATTTGGTCGTTACGCAATGATTGGTGATGTAATGCGTGCTGAGGCAAATAACAACGCTTTTAATTTTGACATTGCAGATGCAGTGGCTGAATCACTAGAGCAAGAACCTGTTTACGCAGATTTCGCGAATAAAACAACGGCACCAAAAAGCGAAGAAATCGTGGCGGCAACAGGCACTGATAACGTAGTAGCATTTAATTGGCGTCGTCCATTTGCCCAAGTGGCCATTGCTGCTAGTGTTGCCATGTTTGCTATTGTGGGCGTACAAACTTTGCCACAAAACAGTGAAGTGCCACAAAATGACATCCCAACATTACAAACTGTACCATTAACCGGTATGGCCTCTCCTGTTAGTTACTCATCTGAGCAACCTGCATTAGAAAATGCAGAGCAAGGTTTACGTGAGTTACAACAACAGCGTATTGGTGCATTAGTGCTTGAGCACCAACGTCAAGCACGTGTTGCATATTCGCTAGAAAAATCGCAAACTGCAGAAAATGCAGACGAGGAAAAAAACTAATTAAATGAAAGTTTTTACTTTTATTTTGTCGCTGGTATTAACGGCTCCAGCCATTGCCAGCGACGAAAATCCCGCCAAGACTTTATTAAATGATATGGCTATGGCCGTTCATACTCGCAACTTTGACGCATCATTTGTGGTTGTAAAAGGCCAAGCCATGGAACCCTATCGCTGGTTACATGCAAAACAAGGCGATATTGAGCTTGAGCATTTAAGTTTACTCAACGGCGCTGGCCTAGAAATGGTGCGCGTTGATGATCAAGTGACCTATTTTGAGCCTCATTCTGAGCCTTATTCAGTGAAAACAGACTCTATAGCCGGGCCAATTCCTGAAGTGCTTTTTAAAGATATCAATCGGCTAAGCGCTCACTATGATTTTGTGCTTGGCGGAAAAGGCCGTATTGCAGGGCGCTCAGCACAGTTAGTGCGTATCGAATCAAAAGATGAATACAAATATAACTATTGGATTTGGCTAGATACTGAGTCATCGTTGTTGCTTAAATCTGCCTATGTGAATCACAAAGGTGAAATGCTTGAGCAGTTACAGTTAACTCATATCAGCGTAACAGAGCAGCCAGCACCTATGTTAGTTGAAATGCAAAACCGTGACTTTCCTGCGGTGTTGGCGACTAACGATTTAGCCAGCGATGGTGACGGCGCAGCGAATGATTGGAAAATTGGTTGGCTCCCTGATGGCTTTAAGTTATTAAAGTCAGATCGCCATAAACTTGATTTAAATAATGAACTTGCTGACTATTATTTATATTCAGATGGGTTTGTTGAAGTGTCTGTTTTTATTCAAAGACCGTTACCTGGAAAGCGTGCAAGCGGCGCTTTAACCTCAGGTGCAACGACTGTGTATGTGCACAATGGTGGTAGCTTTGATGTATCGGTTGTTGGTAATATCCCAGCTATGACAGCCAAAGCTATAGCTGAGTCGGTAGCGCGACCTCTTTAAATCATGATTGAACAAACACTCACTGTCGTGTCAGTTAAAGGCACGACAGCGAATTTAGAAGCAGAACAAAAGCAAGCCTGTGCCGGCTGTAATGGTCGTTGTGGTTCGCAAGTTTTTGCAAAGCTGTTTGGAACAGCTAAAAAAACCTTTCCTTATACCTTCGAAAAAGAGCTCCAAGTAGGGCAAAAAGTAACTTTAGCACTCGATGATAGCCACTTAGTTAAACACGCTATGGCTGTTTACATGCTACCCCTTTTGTTTAGTTTAGGGTTTGCTTTAATCGCATTTTCGGCTTTTTCGCTTGCCGAAGGCTGGCAAATTTTAGCCGCCGTGATTGGTGGTTTGACGGGCTATGCGATAGCAAAATCAAGGGTTAAGAGCCTGAAGCATGATATTAAAGTAATAAAAATTCACCCAATTACTATTCCTTTCACTCAAATAGATGGTGATTAAAGCCAATTAAATGTAAAATTGTCGCTTTATACACTTAGTCCATTTTATATAGAAGTTTAGAATCCAGTTTATGAAGCATATCCGTAATTTTTCGATCATCGCCCATATTGACCATGGTAAATCGACTCTCTCTGACCGTCTTATCCAAGTTTGTGGTGGTTTAACAGACCGTGAAATGCAGCAGCAGGTGTTAGACTCAATGGACATAGAGCGTGAGCGTGGTATTACCATCAAAGCGCAAAGTGTAACGCTAAATTATAAAGCTAAAGACGGCGAAACATACCAGTTAAACTTTATCGACACGCCAGGACACGTTGACTTCACATACGAAGTATCACGTTCACTTGCAGCCTGTGAAGGTGCACTTTTAGTTGTTGATGCGGGTCAAGGTGTAGAAGCTCAAACTTTAGCTAACTGCTACACAGCAATCGAAATGGACTTAGAAGTTATTCCAGTTCTAAATAAAATCGACTTACCACAAGCCGATCCACTTCGTGTAGCAGAAGAAATTGAAGACATCATTGGTATCGATGCCCTAGATGCAGTGCAATGTAGTGCTAAAACGGGTATTGGTATTGAAGAAGTACTCGAAATTATTGTTAAAGATATTCCGCCGCCAGAAGGTGACAAAGACAAGCCACTACAAGCGCTTATTATTGATTCATGGTTTGACCCATACCAAGGCGTTGTATCATTAGTACGTATTAAGCACGGTGAATTGCGCTCGGGCGATAAAATTAAGATCATGTCGAATGATCAAGTTCATATCGCAGATAAAGTGGGTATTTTCACACCAAAACAAACCAACACGGGTATCCTAAAAACCGGTGAGGTAGGCTTTGTTATTGCGGGTATTAAAGAAATCCATGGTGCACCTGTAGGTGATACCATCACTTTACAACGTAACTCTGCGCCAGAGCGTTTACCGGGCTTCCAACGCATTAAACCGCAGGTTTATGCAGGTATGTTCCCAATTTCATCAGATGACTATGAGTCATTCCGTGATGCGCTTGATAAATTAAGCTTGAACGATGCGTCGTTATTCTTCGAGCCAGAAAACTCAACAGCACTAGGCTTTGGTTTCCGTTGTGGCTTCTTAGGTATGCTACACATGGAAATCATTCAAGAGCGTCTTGAGCGTGAATACGACATTGATCTTATTACCACTGCGCCAACAGTAATCTACGAAGTAGAGACTAAAGACGGAACTAAACAGATAGATAACCCGTCTGACTTACCGCCAGTGAATAATATTCTTGAAATCCGTGAGCCAATTGTTGAAGCTAACATATTAGTTCCGCAAGAGTTTTTAGGTAACGTAATTACGCTTTGTGTTGAAAAGCGTGGTATGCAAACTAAAATGAGCTACCATGGTAAGCAAGTTGCGGTGACGTACGAATTACCGATGGCTGAAGTAGTCATGGACTTTTTTGATAAGTTAAAATCAACAAGCCGTGGTTTTGCATCGCTTGATTATAACTTCAAGCATTTCCAAGCTTCAGACATGGTACGTGTTGACGTATTAATTAATGGTGAGCGTGTTGATGCGTTAGCGATTATTGTTCACCGTGATATTGCACAATCACGTGGTCGTCAGTTAGCTGAAGCACTGAAAGACTTAATTCCACGTCAGCAGTTTGATATTGCGATTCAAGCAGCGATTGGTCAGCATGTTATTGCCCGAACAACCGTTAAGCAATTACGTAAAAACGTAATCGCAAAATGTTACGGTGGTGACGTGAGCCGTAAGAAGAAACTGCTACAAAAACAAAAAGAAGGTAAAAAGCGAATGAAGCAACTAGGTAACGTTGAAGTACCTCAAGATGCATTCTTAGCTATCCTTAAAGTTGGTAAATAATTAGAAGTAAATAAAGGAATTAATGCATGGCGGGTTACTTTTCTATTTTCTTAGTGTTGTTAACGCTAGGCTCAGGATTAATTTGGTTAATTGACCACTTTATGTATGCGCCAAAGCGTCAGCAACGCATTGCCCTTGCTCAAAATGCAGCAGGTGGTGAACTAGACGAAGAAACCGCCGCATTAATTGCGCCTGAGCCAAGTATCACTGAAACGGCTAAGTCAATTTTTCCGATGATTGCAGCGATCACGATTTTTCGCTCTTTCATTTTTGAACCGTTTCAAATTCCATCTGGCTCAATGATGCCAACCCTATTAGTGGGTGACTTCATTTTGGTACAGAAGTACTCATATGGCATCAAAGACCCAATTTGGCGCAGCCAGTTAGTTGATGTTGATGAACCTGAACGTGGTGATATTGTGGTATTTAAATACCCATTAGACGAGCGTGTAGATTACATTAAACGTACGATTGGTTTACCGGGCGATAAAATTGTTTATCGCAATAAGCACCTTTATATTCAGCCAAAATGTGCCGAAGGTGAAACGCAGCAAGGTGATTTGCTGTGTAATGAATACAACAAAATTGATATGGAAATCCTCAATAGTGACGAGTTCAAGCAGGGTTCGATGAATTTAGTGCGCTTAGAAGAAAACCTAAGCACATTGAATCATAACATTTTAATTAACCCGCAAGCTCCTGAAATGAAAGGCCGTTATTATCAACAACCAGGTACACGCTCTGATGAGTGGGTTGTTCCTGCCGATCATTATTTCATGATGGGTGATAACCGTGATAATAGCCAAGACAGTCGCTTTTGGGGCTTTGTACCTAAAGAAAACTTGGTAGGTAAAGCCGTCTTTATATGGATGAGTTTTGAATTTGAGAATGGCCCAGATGACTTTTTACCAGGCTGGGTTCCAACTGGTGTTCGTTTTGAACGCCTAGGTAATATTCAGTAACGATGAAAAAAAACGTAACAGAGTTATACAACAAAATAGGTTATACATTTACTGATCAAGCTTTGCTTGAGCAGGCAATGACGCACCGCAGTCATAAAGGTCAACATAACGAGCGCTTAGAGTTTTTGGGCGATTCGATTTTGAGCTTTGTGATTGCGAATGCGCTTTACACTAAATTTCCAAAAGCACGCGAAGGTGATTTAAGCCGCATGCGTTCGACCCTAGTTCGTGGTCAAACGTTGGCTGAATTTGGCCTAGAGTTTGGCTTAGGCGATTACTTACGCTTAGGTCCAGGTGAGCTTAAAAGCGGTGGTTTTCGCCGTGAATCAACCCTTGCTGATGCCGTTGAGGCGATTATTGGTGCGGTGTTCTTAGACTCAAACATTGAACAATGTGGTGAGTTAATTTTAAGCTGGTACGAGTCGCGTCTTGATGCAATTTCGCCGGGCTTAAATCAAAAAGATCCGAAAACATTACTTCAAGAATACTTACAAGCGCGCAAATTATCGTTACCTGGCTACACTGTAATTGATACAAAAGGCCAAGCGCACAATCAAACATTCACGGTTGAATGTATTGTTGAAGGGATGGATAGCATTATCTCAGTAGGTAGCTCACGTCGTAAAGCTGAGCAAAAAGCCGCTGAAAAAGCCTTAAAGATACTTAAAAATGAATCTTGATGATTTAATTAGCAAAGAACCTGCAGAGCTAGACACGTACTGCGGTATGGTTGCCATTGTTGGCCGCCCAAATGTAGGTAAATCAACCTTACTTAACTATATTGTTGAGCAAAAGGTGTCTATTACCTCGCGTAAGCCACAAACCACACGTCACCGTATCATGGGTATTCATACCGAAGGTAAATACCAAGCTGTTTATGTGGATACACCAGGCTTACACGTCGAAGAAAAACGCGCTATTAACCGTTTAATGAACCGTGCTGCATCAAGCTCAATTGGCGATGTCGAACTGATCATCTTTGTGGTTGAAGGCACACACTGGAACGAAGACGATGAGATGGTACTAAATAAAGTACGCCAAAGTGGTCGCCCAGTGTTATTAGTTATGAATAAAATTGACCAAGTTAAAGACCGTGATTTAGTGCTTCCGCACATGCAGTTTTTAGGTGGTAAATTTGATTTTGTGGCTATTATGCCGGTCTCTGCGAAGCAGGGTAAAAATATTGATTTAATCAAAGATGAAGTGAAAAAGCGTTTACCGCTTTGTGAGTTTTACTTCCCTGAAGACTACGTAACAGACCGTTCAATGCGCTTTATGGCAGCTGAAGTGATCCGTGAAAAGCTGATGCGCTTTATGGGTGATGAGTTACCATATTCAGTCACTGTAGAGATTGAACAGTTTAAATGGCAAGAAAACGGTGTTTGGCAAATTAATGGTTTGATCCTCGTTGAGCGTGAAACGCAAAAGCGTATGGTGATCGGCAATAAAGGCGAAAAGCTGAAAGTTATTGGCCGTGAAGCTCGTAAAGACCTTGAAGATATGCTTGATAACAAAGTGTTTTTAGAACTTTGGGTAAAAGTGAAGTCTGGCTGGGCCGACGATGAGCGTGCGCTACGTAGCCTTGGCTATGGTGAAGACTAAGTAAAGTCTTACACGCCATGGATAGCGAATTCTACACAGCATACTTGCTGCACCGACGTCCATTTAGCGACTCGCAAGTCATGCTCGATATGCTGGTAGAAGGCGTTGGTCAGCTGAGAATGCTGGCCCGTGTTAGTGGTCGCCAGGCCACTAAACATAAAGCACAATTACAACCTTTCCAATCTCTGCTCGTACAATATAACGGCAAGTCTGATTTAAAATACATTAATCGTTTTGAACCCCATGGCCGGCAAACTATGTTGCAGGGTACCGAGCTTTATTGCGGCTTCTATATGAACGAATTAACCAATCGTATCGTACCTATCAATGAGCCGATGGAAAGTGTTTATCATCTTTATAAACAGCATCTAGGTGAATTATCAACCACTAAAAACCTGCAAGCGGTGCTTCGCTCTTATGAGTTTCAGTTACTTGAAATGCTTGGTTATGGCGTTGATTTTAGTGTTGATGCCGAAGGTGATGAAATTATCGATGCAGCAAATTACCAGTACTTTGCTGAATACGGTTTTTTACTGCATGACGACCCCCATAGTGGTTTTTCAGGAAAGCAATTAAATGCCATAGCAGCTCATGACTTTAGCGCCCCTGATGTGTTATATATGGCAAAGCAATTAAGTCGATACTTACTCAAGCCTTTACTTGGTAAAAAGCCATTAAAAAGCCGTGAGTTATTTATTAAGTAGGCTGATGTTCAGCCTTGAATCGTTGTTTTAAACAGGTAAAAAAATGAAAGATATTCTTCTTGGTGTAAACGTTGATCACATTGCCACTTTACGCCAAGCGCGTGGCACGAGTTACCCAGATCCTGCGCATGCTGCAGCTGTTGCAGAGCATGCTGGTGCAGATGGTATCACCATTCATTTGCGTGAAGACCGTCGTCATATTCAAGACCGCGACGTATATGTGATGGCAAAAACGATTCAAACACGTATGAATCTTGAAATTGCAGTGACCGATGAAATGATCGACATCGCCCTTGAAGTGAAACCTGCTTATGTTTGTTTAGTGCCTGAAAAGCGTGAAGAGCTCACCACAGAGGGTGGTCTTGATGTTGTGGGTAATTTTGAAAAAGTAAAAGCAGCAACAGAAAAGCTAACAGCAGCGGGAATTAAGGTCTCGTTATTCATAGATGCCGACAACGCACAACTTGACGCTGCAAAAGCGTGTAATGCTCCATACGTTGAAATTCACACCGGTGCTTATGCTGATGCTGAAAATGACGAAGAGCTTCACACTGAGCTTGAGCGTATTCGTAGCGGTGTACAATATGCCGATAGCCTAGGTTTAATCGTTAATGCCGGTCATGGTCTTCATTACCACAATGTAAAACCCATTGCGGCAATGCCAGAAATTTATGAGTTAAACATTGGTCATGCGATTATTGCCCGTGCAGCGATTGATGGATTAGAAAAAGCAGTCAGCGATATGAAACGTTTAATGATTGAAGCAAGACTTTAAGCTGACGCCTTTAATAAGAGCCAGCAAATTTGAATACTGAGCGCGGTGGATGTGATATCCACCGCGTTTTTTATTTACTCAGATAAACAATAAATTGTGCAAGCAATGAAGATAGCCAAGGGGAAAGGCAGAGTAGGACCACTAAATATTGATGCTTTTTCTTAAAGCTTTTCAAAACATCATCATCTATTGCCGACAATTCACCTTTCTTAATTGAATGAATAACCATTGAGTCAGGTTTTGCTTTCATTAAGCGGGCTTTACTCTCGTATGCTTGCCACTGTTCAGTGTAATTAGTTTTTACGTATTCGTTTGCCATCACACACAGCTTTTTAGAACTGAGTATGAACCAAAAGAACGATAATGATGTAAAAACCAAAAATAAAATAAAAAACATTAATCTTCCTTGATATCCTTCATAACTTTTAACGTTGCTGCTCAAGCATTCCAGCATCGCTCAACAAATTATTTAGCTCATCAACAAGCTCAAACAATTCAGGCTCAATGTAATTTAAATCGCAATCACCTTTTAGTGCTGTCTCGAGTGTTTCGGCGAGGGATTTAAGTTTTGGCACACCAGTGTAACAACATGCGCCATGGAACTTGTGCACAATGCTAAGCACATGTTCACAATCTTCTTTTTCTATAGCTTCATTGAGCAGACGCAAGGTTTCCGGCACGCTGAGTAATAACATATTGAGCATTTCTAGTGCTAGCTCTTCTTTACCGCCAGCACGTTGTAGTGCTAACTGCCAATCTAAGCGGGCACTATCAAATGGAGGCTCTGAATTAATTGCTGCAACTTTGTTGCGTTCGCGGTTAATCGGTGATTGTGGACTATGATCGCTAATTATCTGCTTTAGCATATCTTCATCAATAGGTTTGGTTAAATAGCCTTTAAAACCGTCCTTAAGTAGCTGTTCTTTTTCACCCGCTAGGGCGTGAGCGGTTACAGCAATGATAGGGGTATCTTCATTAAGAGATGACTCGCGGATAAGTTTACATGCGGTAATACCATCCATAATTGGCATTTGGATGTCCATGAAGATTAAGTCATATTTGTGGCTTTTACTTAAGCTGTAAGCTTGAGAACCGTTGTGTGCAGTATCTATCAGTTCTATTTGTTCATCAAGCAAGGTGCAAATAAGTTTAAGGTTGGCATCGTTATCGTCTACAACCAGTACTTTTAGCGGTAATAGTTTTTCATCGCCTTGTTCAATGTTATGTACAGGGTGATCAAGGCGATAAGGTGCAGCAAGCACTTCGCATAATTTACGGTGGTTAAGTGGTTTGCTTAAGCACGCATCTGCTCCGCTGCCAATAAAGGCTTCGCGCATATTATGCGAAACTGTATTGAGCATAAGGTAAAGATAGTCAGTGACAGGGCGAACGGCTTTTACATAACTCTTGAGCTGTTGCATATCATCAATTGCAGCTGTATGACCGATAATACAAATATCGTAACTGAAGTCTTTGTTAATCTCAGCTAAGAAACTTTCTTCATCTAAGCAGGCAGTTACTCGTGCTTGCCACTCATTGAGCAATGACAGAGTCGCTTGGTGTGTATGCTCGTGAGGTTCAAGGTAAAGAATACGTTTATTAATTAGTGACTGAGTCGGTAAGTCACTGGTAATTGAGTTGCTTGGCGTTCTGAATACGGCATTGAATGTAAAGCAGGTACCATTACCAGGTGCTGAGTTTAGGGTGATGCGGCCATTCATCGCTTCAACAATATGCTTAGTGATGATTAGCCCAAGACCTGTGCCACCAAATTTACGGGTGATACTAGAGTCTGCTTGGCCAAATGGGGTAAATAACGCATCTTGTTTATCCATTGGGATGCCTACACCGGTGTCGGTGACAGACACTAAAATAGAGGCGCGTTCTTCATCTAATAAGCGATAGCCAACATCAACTTTGATTGAGCCTTTTTCAGTAAACTTAATGGCATTACTTAACAGGTTGATTAAAATTTGTTTAAAGCGGGTCGGGTCGCCAGTTAAGTTGTCGGGTACTTGTGGATGGATAAATATCGATAGTTCAAGTTGTTTTTCGTGAGCACTTGGTGCCAACAAAGTCATAACTTCATTAATATTGTCACGGAGCTGGAATTGCATTGACTCAAGTTCCATGGCTCCGGCTTCTAATTTCGAAAAGTCTAAAATATCGCTGATAATGGTAAGTAAACTATTTGCCGACAGTTCAATGGTATCAAGATAATCTTTTTGATGTTTATTCAGCGGAGTCTTATAAAGCTGGCGTGTAAAACCAATTACACCATTCAAAGGTGTGCGTAATTCGTGACTCATTTTAGCTAAAAAGTCTGATTTTACTCGGTTCGCGTCTTGCGCGTCTTTTTTAGCAATACTTAACTGAATATTTTGGGTTTCGTATTGTTCGAGTGTTTCGCGGTAATCAGAGGTTGCTTGGTCAATGTGCTTTTGCATCTCATCACGTTGCACGACCATGGTTTCTGCAATGGTATTTAAACCTGTGCGTAATAACTCAAACTCACCAAACATTTTTTGATCAAGTCCAGTGTCTACTTTACCTTCAATAAGCTTGTCGGTAGCTAGTACTAACTTATTAAGAGGCTGAATAAACATGCGAGTTAGTCTAAACGCTAATACGATAGCAAGTATGAGCGCGAGTAATATCACTACGCCACTGACCAATAATGCTCGTTGCTGGCCAATAATGGCTTGTTGTTTGTTAAGCATGATCACCACAGTACCAAGTGATGCTTGATAGCTGTGATGATTCCAAATCGTGTCTTGGCGGCTATGATTAATTATGGCAGTGGAGAATGTTAAATAGTGCTCAGAATTTTGTACTTGGATGCCATCCATGTTGTTTGCGTTGCTGCTAACAATTTCTTTGAACTCACTTTGGTATTTACTAAAAATCACTAACTCATTGTTTTCATCAAAAATAGCAATTGATTGGATAGCAGGGGAGTGTTTGTTGTGCGTATGACTAACTAAGCGAGTTAATAAGGCTTTATCACGCTTTAATAGCGGTTGCTCAACAGCAATGGCGAGAGGCTCAATAATAGTCACGCCCTGTTGATACAAAATTTCATCGAGCTCAATGTAACGATTTATTGTAAAATAACCGCCCAGCAACAAGCCTATGATCACAGTCGGTATAAGTGTAAGGGTTAAGACTGAGTCACGTAAGCCAAATTTAGTCATAAAGAATGTTGTTATCATTATTATCGTTGTTTAAGAGTATATACTTACTCCCGCTTTATCAATAATTAAGGTGTTGCCCAATGGCACAGATTTTCAAAGCCAAAAAGAAATCCGTTTCGCAAAAAATGCTAACCCTGAATGTCACTGCTATGGATCACCAAGGGCGGGGCGTTGCTAAGCAGGGAAATAAAGTCTGTTTTGTTAATGGTGCTTTGCCGGGTGAAGAAGTAAAAGCATTATTGATTGAAGATAAGGCACGCTTTGCCAGTGCTGATTGTAAAAAAGTGCTATCAGCCTCAGCGCATAGGGTTACTCCTTTTTGCCAGCATTATCAGGTTTGTGGTGGTTGTCAGCTACAGCACCTTGATGCAGAGCAGCAATTGGTTGAGAAGCAAGCGGCGGTAAGTCAGCTGTTTAGCAAGTTTGCCAAAGCTGATAACTTAAATTGGCAAGCACCTCTGCTTAGTGAAGAGCGCCATTATCGTCGCTCTGCGCGCATTGCCGTAATGCACGACAAAGCCGCAAAGAAAATGCGAGTAGGGTATCGGGCTCAAGGTTCTAAACAATTAGTGAGCATAGAAAACTGTGATGTGCTGAGCGGCACTTTTAAAGACGTTTTTTCAGTTTTTGATGTTCTTATCAACAGCCATTCAGGTCTGAGTAGCATTAGTCACTTACAATTATGTGAAGCTGATAACGCGGCCTTTGTGGTTATTAGGCATACCAAAGCCATTAACGCAGAGTTAAAAGCTATTGTAGTCGCAGCGTGTGATGAATATAGCTGGCGTGTTGTGTGGCAGTCACACAGTGGCGAAATTGATCACAGTGACCATCCAATGCCGTACTACCATATACCGGCTTATGATTTACGCTTTGAGTTTGGCCTTGAAAACTTTATTCAAGTTAACCCGCAAGTAAACCAAGCTATGCTGCATCAAGCAAAACAGTGGCTTGATTTACAAGGTCATGAGCAGGTATTGGATTTGTTTTGTGGCATTGGTAACTTTTCATTATTGATTGCAAAGTATGCTAAATATGTTATTGGTGTTGAAGGGGTCGATTCTGCGGTTGCATTAGCAAAACAAAATGCGCAAACTAACTCATTGTCGAATACCGATTTTTATTGTTTTGATTTAACAAAATCACTGCAATCAGCTGCTTGGTTTAGTGCCGAACTTGACGTGTTAGTACTTGACCCATCACGTACTGGTGCAATGGCTATTTTAGAGCAGTTACCACTTACTCAGTTTAAAACGATTTTATACGTCTCTTGTGATCCTGTTACTTTAGCCCGTGACAGTGCAATTATTTTACAAGCAGGCTTTAGCATTGAAAAAATTGGGCTTATGAATATGTTCCCGCATACCGGGCATATTGAAACGATGGCGTTATTTCACAGGAGGTAAAGCGCACATGGTAGCCACTAGACAGTCACATCAGCTAACTAAGCCGAGTGATTTTGCCAGCCGTATCGAGCTGTTAGCGCTAACAGAAGACAAACATACCTTATTAGAGCAGGCTCACCAACTGTGCCTGCATTGCGATGATGCAAAACGTGAAAACACAGCCATTGAAATGGTGGAGATTTTAGCTGAGCTAAATTTAGACGCAGATTCCCTTGCTACTGCTTTTTTAACGCCTTATTTTTTAGCTGAAAAAATCTCGATAGAGACAGTCACTGAAAAGCTGGGTAACCACGTTGCATTATTACTAACTGGCGTAAGCCAAATGGCGACCATCAGTACCTTAGCCCACCAAGGGAAAGGCACTGTACAAATTGATAATATCCGCCGCATGTTATTAGCCATGGTTGAAGATGTGCGGGCTGTAGTGATTAAACTGGCAGAGCAAGTGTGCCACTTGCGTGATGTTAAAGACGCCAGTGAAGAAGAGCGCGTTATTGCCGCTAAAGAAACTCGCGACATTTTTGCCCCCCTTGCTAACCGTTTAGGGATTGGCCAGCTTAAGTGGGAACTTGAAGACCTGTCGTTCCGTTATCTGCATCCAGATACCTATAAAAATATCGCTAAACAGCTAGATGATAAGCGCCTTGCCCGTGAAGCTTACATGGAGAACATGGTTGCTTTAGTTAAAGCACGCTTGGCTGAGGCGGGTATTGAAGGTGAGGTGTATGGTCGCCCTAAGCATATCTACAGCATCTACAAAAAAATGGCACAGAAGAACTATGAGTTCGACCAGCTTTTTGACATTCGCGCTATGCGCATAGTGGTAGAGCGTCTGCAAGATTGTTACGCGGCGTTAGGTATCGTTCATACTAACTGGCGCCATTTAAATAAAGAATTTGATGATTACATCGCAACACCTAAACAAAACGGTTATCAGTCAATCCATACCGTGGTATTTGGCCCTGAAGGTAAAACCGTTGAAATTCAAATTCGTACGAGCGAAATGCATCAAGATGCTGAGTTAGGTGTTGCTGCGCATTGGATGTACAAAGAAGGTGCATTGCCAGGGCGAGGGTCGGGCTACGAGCAAAAAATTAGTTGGTTACGTAAGTTACTGCAATGGCAAGAAGAAGTTGTTGATGGTAGTGATCTTGCGGAAGAGCTTAAAAACCAAGTAGTAGAAGACCGCGTTTATGTGTTTACGCCTAAGGGTGATATTTTCGATTTACCGCTGGGTGCAACACCACTTGATTTTGCTTATTACATTCACTCAAACGTAGGGCATCGCTGTATTGGTGCAAAAGTGTTCGGCAAAATCGTACCCTTTACTCATCAATTAAGTACCGGTGATCAGGTTGAAATTTTAACTCAAAAGCAGCCTAATCCAAGCCGTGATTGGTTAAACCCATCGCTTGGTTATATTAAGTCATCACGAGCTCGTTCTAAAATCCATCATTGGTTTAAGCAGCTTGATCGCGATAAAAACTTAAGTGCCGGTAAAGAGATTCTTGAAACTGAGCTGCAAAAGCTGGATTTATCGACCAAAGATCTAGCGCCAGCAATTGAGCGTTTTAACCTTAAAGGCCTTGACGACCTTATGGTTGCGGTAGGTGCTGGGGATGTTCGCTTAAACCAGTTATTAAACTTTATTAGTGACCGTGAGCATGACGAACCACAAATTAAGTTTAAAAAACCAAAAAGTGTCACTGGCGATAAGAACGGTATTGTTGTTGATGGGGTAGGTAGCTTAATGAGCCATGTTGCTAAATGCTGCCGACCCGTGCCGGGTGATGAAATCATCGGCTACATTACGCAAGGCCGAGGGATTGCAGTTCACCGAGAGGATTGTGATTCGTTTGAGAAACTTCGCCAGAAGCATCCTGAGCGGGTGATATCAGTAAGTTGGTCAGACGACATTAATGGCTCATACTCATTAACGATTAAAGTTGAAGCCACTGACCGCTCAGGTCTTATTCGAGATATCAGCTCAGTGCTTGCAAACGAAAAAGTGAATGTGCTGAACATGAACGTCAACACAATTGAAGATAAGCAACTTGCGCTGTTTTCAATGCAGGTTGAAGTACATGACTTATCAAGCACCAACCGCTTATTGTCTAAGTTACACCAAATCGAAGGTGTACATGATGCAAAGCGTGGTCATTCGTAATGGGTGATAAACAGGCAATTGAGCAATCGCTTGCAATTATGGCCAAACTACGGGACCCAGAATCTGGGTGCCCGTGGGATTTAAAACAAGACTTTAAATCGATTGTACCGCATACCCTTGAAGAAGCTTACGAAGTAGCAGACTGCATTGAAAAAGGTGAACTCACTGAGCTTAAAAGTGAGCTTGGCGATTTACTTTTTCAAGTCATCTTTTATGCTCAACTTGCTAAAGAGCAGGGCTTATTTGATTTTGCCGATGTGGCTAATACGCTTAATGATAAATTAGTTCGTCGTCATCCCCATGTCTTTGCAAAGCAAAGTGAGCTGTCGGACGCTGAGCTTTCAGCGCAGTGGCAAGCTATTAAAGCACAAGAGCGAGCAGAAAAAACCGCCTCTCCACAAATGAGTTTATGGCAAGATATTCCTGATGCGATGCCGGGCTTATCAAAAGCGAAGAAGATTCAACAGCGTGTAGCAAGCCTAGGGTTTGATTGGCCAAGTTATCATGGGGCACTCGATAAAGTTGCTGAAGAAGTAGACGAAGTTAAAGAAGCACTGGCTCATGATCCTAACTCTGATCATAGTGCAGAGGAGCTGGGTGATTTACTTTTTGCAACGGTAAATGTAGCCCGTCATATTAAACGTGACCCTGAGCAATTATTACGAAGTGCCAATGCTAAGTTCGCGTCACGCTTTGAAAAAGTGGCTGCTTACTTAGGTGAACGTGGTCAAAGTTTAGAGACGGCTAGCCTCGAAGAAATGGACAACGCATGGGAAGCCATTAAAAAGCAGGCAAACTAAGTAAGTTATGATACGGCTTGGGTACAGTGTAACCAAGCTCGTTTTTTGTGCACTTATTTGCTAATTTTATCTGGATTGATAGCAGCCCCTTTGCTATAATATCGCCCCGTCTTGATTCTATATTATTCCTTTTAATTCCTGATATTCTAGGGTTCGCATGAGTACAAAATTTATCTTCGTAACTGGCGGGGTTGTTTCTTCGTTGGGTAAGGGTATTGCAGCAGCGTCATTAGCCGCTATTTTAGAAGCACGTGGTCTTAACGTGACTATTTTAAAGCTGGATCCTTACATTAACGTTGACCCAGGCACTATGAGCCCAATTCAGCACGGTGAAGTATTTGTAACTGAAGACGGTGCAGAGACTGACCTTGACTTAGGTCACTATGAGCGTTTCATCCGTACCAAGATGACTAGCCGCAACAACTTCACACAAGGTCGTGTTTATGAAGATGTATTACGACGTGAGCGTCGTGGTGAGTACCTTGGTGCAACAATTCAGGTTATTCCACACATCACAAACGACATTAAGCAACGTGTATACGACGGTGCTGAAGGTCGCGATGTAGCAATCGTTGAAATTGGCGGTACAGTTGGTGACATCGAGTCACAACCATTCTTAGAAGCAATTCGTCAGCTTGGCACTGAAATTGGCCGTGAGCGCGCATTGTTTATCCACCTAACGCTAGTGCCATTCTTAGGCCCTGCAGGTGAAGTTAAAACTAAGCCAACACAACATTCAGTAAAAGAATTACGTTCGATTGGTATCCAACCTGATATCTTGATCTGTCGTTCTGATCGTAAATTACCAAATAACGAGCGTGCGAAGATTGCACTTTTCACTAACGTTGAAGAGAAAGCTGTTATTTCATTACCAGACGTAGAAAGCATCTATAAGATCCCTGCGTTACTTAAGTCACAAGAATTAGATAACTTCGTATGTCGTCGTTTCTATCTTGAGTGCCCAGAAGCAGATTTATCTGAGTGGGAGCAAGTGTTATATCAAGAGTCTAACCCAACAGGTGAAGTGACAATTGGTATGGTTGGTAAGTACATCGAGCTACCAGATGCATATAAATCAGTAAACGAAGCATTAAAGCATGCAGGTCTGAAAAACCGTTTAACTGTGAACATCGAATACGTTGATTCACAAGACTTAGAAAGCAAAGGTACTGAATTACTCTCTCACCTTGATGCTATCTTAGTTCCAGGTGGCTTCGGCGGCCGTGGTGTTGAAGGTAAGATCTTAGCGGCTAAATATGCACGTGAAAACAAAGTTCCTTACTTAGGCATTTGTTTAGGTATGCAAGTAGCGCTTATTGAATATGCGCGTAACGTTGCAGGCCTTGAAGATGCAAACTCAACAGAGTTTAATGCTAAATCAGCACACCCAGTTGTTGGTTTGATCACAGAATGGCAAGATGCTGACGGTAACGTTGAAATCCGTGATGAGCAATCTGACCTAGGTGGTACTATGCGTTTAGGTGCACAGAAGTGTCACTTAACACCGGGTTCTAAAGTAAGTGAAGTATACGGTAGTGACGAGATTGTAGAGCGTCACCGTCACCGTTACGAAGTGAATAACCACTTTGTAGAGCAGCTTGAAAAAGCAGGCTTAAGTTTCACTGGTTTATCTGAAGATAAGAAACTAGTCGAAATTATCGAGAATAAAGATCACCCTTGGTTTATTGCCGCGCAATTCCACCCGGAATTCACGTCAACACCACGTGATGGTCACCCGCTATTTGAAGGGTTTGTTGCAGCTGCACATACTCACCAAAAAGCGTCATCGTAATTTAAATAGGCCGTGCTTTATGCACGGCTTATTTGTTTTAATAAGCCAATGGCATTAAGGATAATTAATAAAATTGGCACTAACTCACCATTTTCGGGAAAAGAGGAATCAAGATGTCAGAAATCGTAAAAGTGATTGGTCGCGAAATCATGGACTCGCGTGGTAACCCAACTGTTGAAGCTGATGTACATTTAGCTGATGGTTCATGGGGCCGTGCTGCAGCACCATCTGGTGCATCAACAGGTACTCGCGAAGCGCTTGAATTACGTGATGGTGATAAAACACGTTACCTAGGTAAAGGTGTTTTAAAAGCAGTAGGCTATATCAATAACGAAATCGCTGAAGCTCTTAAAGGCCAAAACGCAGTTGACCAAAAAGCGGTTGACCAAGTAATGCTTGACTTAGATGGTACTGAAAACAAAGAAAAACTAGGTGCTAACGCTATCTTAGCTGTGTCTTTAGCAACAGCTAAAGCGGCTGCAAACTCAAAAGGCGTTGAGCTTTATGAGCACATTGCAGACCTAAACGGCACGCCAGGTGTTTACTCAATGCCATTACCTATGATGAACATCATCAATGGTGGTGAGCACGCTGATAACTCTGTTGATATTCAAGAGTTCATGATCCAGCCAGTTGGCGCTACAAACTTCCGTGAAGCGTTGCGCATGGGCGCTGAAGTTTTCCACAGCCTAGCAAAAGTACTTAAAGCTGAAGGTCACTCTACATCAGTAGGTGATGAAGGTGGTTTTGCTCCTAACCTTGAATCAAACGAAGCGGCACTTGCTGCAATCAAGGTCGCTGTTGCAAATGCAGGTTATGAGCTTGGTAAAGATATCACTCTAGCTCTAGACTGTGCGGCATCTGAGTTCTACGACAAAGAAGCAAATATCTACGACCTTAAAGGCGAAGGTAAAAAATTCACTTCTGAAGAATTCAACCACTTCCTTAAAGGCCTTACAGAGCAATACCCAATTGTTTCAATTGAAGACGGCTTAGATGAGTCTGATTGGGATGGTTTCGCACACCAAACACAACTAATTGGCGACAAAGTACAATTAGTAGGTGATGATCTTTTCGTAACTAACACAAAGATCTTAAAGCGTGGTATTGATAACGGTATTGCTAACTCAATCCTAATCAAGTTCAACCAAATCGGTTCATTAACTGAAACGCTTGCTGCTATCAAAATGGCTAAAGACGCTGGCTTCACAGCTGTTATCTCACACCGTTCAGGTGAAACTGAAGATGCGACAATTGCTGATTTAGCAGTAGGTACTGCAGCGGGTCAAATCAAAACGGGTTCATTAAGCCGTTCTGACCGTATTGCTAAGTACAACCAATTACTTCGCATTGAAGAAGTATTAGGTGAGAAAGCACCTTACAATGGTCTTAAAGAGGTTAAAGGTCAGTAATCTGGCTTTTAGCTCATCAAGACCTTAAAAACCTCCTTCGGGAGGTTTTTTTATAGCTGAAATTGTTGTTTTAGGATCTCGCCGGTAAAGCTGGTTTTTAGATAAAAACCGCGAGGTAAGGTTTGTACTATCTGGCCATTCGGGCCAATTGCATCAGTCAGTGCTTTGCTATTGGCTGCTTTTGGCCTTATTTGCATTACATCACCTAAATGACCCGAAATTTCATCTACGCGCCCAAGGGCGATTAGCTCCATTTGTTCTTCCCAATCACGCTGTAAAAGGGCATCTTGCTCTGCACTTGGCTGCCATAAAAAGCCACTGCCTATGGTACGGTGAAAAGGCAGTATCTCACGTTCGCCTAAAATCGGTAGCCATAAAACATGATTCAACTTTTTACGAACCGTGCTTTGCTGCCAAGTCATTCCTGTCACATTTAATAGTGGTGTGACCGAAACAAAGGTTGTTTCGAGAGGTTTGCCTTTAAATGAAATAGGTAAGGTTTTTAGCTCAATACCTAACTCTTCAAAATCAGGTGTTGGTTTTGAACCTGCCGTTGCGCCAAGTACATATTCAATAAGTTGCCCGGTCCAGCCTTTTTCACGTAGTAAATCGTCAGGGGTTTTAAATTGATATTGCTCAGCTAATTGCCCTAAGGTGAGGCCGGCTATAGCATCAACACGTTGCATTAATTCGTTTACTGAGGCTGGTTTTATAGGTCGCATAAGGCGTTTATTTGATTGTCTATTTATCCGGTTCATGATAGCAAATGCGCGCCTTAGTGGATATCTTTGTGTTTGGGTGTTTTTTGCGCACGTTAAGTGTGGGCTAAAAATAATCAGTTTTATTTTGAGGTGTCATACCCTAACTAATTGATATTTATCTATTTTACTGTTTTTGTACGGTGTTTCCATTTCATTAATTAATCAGTTGTTTGTATAAATACAGATATATAAACATGTTTATCCACAGTTTCTGTGGAGAAAGTGGATATTTAAACTGTGGATTGTGGATTTGTTTGCAATTTAGGCATGATTTACAAAAGTTATGCACAAGCTGTGGGTAAGGTGATGAAAATACGGTTGTAAATGGTTATTTTAATCAAACGGCACATTTTTATGATAATTACTTCGTAACACCTTGATTAAACATGTTTGTTAAAAAATAATTTTTCAATCTAATTTAGGCTTAGGTGTAAAGTGTTTGCTGTATCGCAGGTTATGTGGAACAATCAATAAAAATCGACTTACAAATGAGGCACTAAGGTGATTGATGCCGAAGGTTTTCGTGCCAATGTCGGAATTGTAATTTGCAATAATCAGGGACAAGTATTTTGGGCTCGTCGCTATGGTCAGCACTCTTGGCAATTTCCCCAAGGTGGTGTGGATGACGGCGAAACAGCAGAGCAAACCATGTACAGAGAATTACACGAAGAAGTGGGCTTGCTTCCTGAAGACGTTGAGATCGTCGCAAGTTCTAAACATTGGTTACGCTATAAATTACCCAAGCGTTTAATTCGCAGAGACTCAAGTCCTGTGTGCATTGGGCAAAAACAAAAATGGTTTTTACTGAAACTTCGTTGTAAAGATGAAGATGTAAATTTACTTAAAACTCATCACCCCGAGTTTGATGATTGGCGATGGGTGAGTTATTGGTATCCGGTTAGGCAAGTTGTTTCGTTTAAGCGCGATGTATATCGTCGAGTAATGAAAGAGTTTGCTCCGTTTGCAATGCCGTTTAATAAACGAGAGCAACACAAAGATCATTGGCGACATAAACGATAAGGGCAACCTTATTTAAATCAAAGGAGCAGCATCATGTTAGCCACGCTCAGATCAATTGCTGAGGCAGTGTCGCAACAGGCGGACTTAAACAGTGCGCTGGGGTGTTTTGTGCAAATGGTAAAAGATGCCATGCAAACACAGTGCTGCTCGATTTATTTTGCCGATTATAGCCAAGATAACTTTGTATTGATGGCCACCCAAGGCCTCAACCCAGATGCCGTGGGTAAGTTTCGTATAGGCTTTACCGAAGGTCTCGTTGGCCTTGTTGCTCAGCGTGAAGAGCCCATTAATATAGCTTTTGCTAAATCTCACCCTCGTTTTAAACTCTCACCTGAAGTTAATGAAGAAGGCTACAACGCGTTTTTATCAGTGCCAGTCGTGCATCAGAAAAAGGTTTTAGGCGTTATTGTTGTTCAACAAAAACTAGCCCGTGTTTTTAGCCCTGACGAAGAGTCATTCTTAATTACGCTCTCGGCCCAGTTAGCTTCTCAGTTAGCGCATGCAGAAATAAAAGAAATATTACGGGTCGATGAGTTTTCACACCAAACCTCAGTATTAAAAGGGGTATCAAGTGCGCCGGGTATTGCCATAGGTGAAGCCTTTGTAGTGATCCCTAAACTTGACTTTAGCTCTATAGAACTGCAAAAAGACGACGATGTGAGCACCCAGCGCAAACTATTTACACAAGCGGTTGCTGCAACGCGTAACGAGTTTAATACCTTATCTATGACACTGAGTGACTCTATTCCGCAAGAGGCACTTGCTGTATTTGATGTTTATCAGCAGTTACTCGATGCCAAAAGCCTTGGTCAAAATGTTGAAGCGCAATTAAAACAAGGATGGAACGCCAAAAGTGCTCTGAAAATTGTTATTGAGAAATTGGTGACTCAATTCAATGCCATGCAAGACCCTTATATTAAAGAGCGCGCTGTTGATGTTAAAGATATTGGTTTACGGGTCTTGCATCATTTAGTTAATACTGAGCATGCGGCAAAACCTTACCCTAAAGACACTATTTTAATTGCTGGTACATTAACTCCTGCGATGCTTGCTGAAGTACCTAAAGGGCACCTTGCTGGGGTTGTAAGTGTTAATGGTGCAGCAAATAGCCATGCTTCAATTTTAACTCGTGCTATGGGGATCCCAGCAATTTGGGGCATTGAAGATGTGCCGTTATTGCAGTTTGAAAGCAAGCAAATGATATTAGACGCCTATGCAGGGCGTTTATATATTTCTCCTTCACAAATGCTGCAAGAGGAATACAGCCAGCTTAAATATCAAGAAGCCTTATTGAACGACCGTTTTGTTGCAGAGCAAAACCTAGATGCCGTCACTAAAGATGGCGAACACATTAGCTTGTTACTAAACGCGGGTCTTGAATTAAATACCGAGCATGACAATAAGCCATTTTGCGATGGGGTAGGTCTTTATCGCACCGAAGCCTGGTTTATGCAAAAAGGCCAATTTCCTTCACAGTCAGAACAAGAAAACTGGTATCGCGAAGTGCTAACGAGTTACCACCCTAATCCTGTGGTGATGCGTACACTCGATATTGGTGGTGATAAAGTTTTAGATTACTTCAATATAACCGAAGAAAACCCATTTTTAGGTTGGCGTGGTATTCGTGTGACCTTAGATCACCCCGAGCTATTTTTAGATCAACTTAAGGCGATGTTAAAAGCCAACATTGGTTTGGGGAATTTAAAAATTATGCTGCCGATGATCAGTGGCTCAGAAGAAGTCGATGAATCTTTAAAGCTGCTCGAACAAGCCTATTTTGAGTTAAGTGAGCAATACCCCGAACAAGCCATTGAGCGCCCTGAAATCGGGGTGATGTTAGAAGTACCTTCGAGTGTATTTATGCTTGAAGAGTGGTCGCAAAAAGTCGATTTTTGCTCTGTAGGTAGCAACGATTTAACCCAGTATATGCTGGCAGTTGACCGCTCTAATGCCCGCGTTGCTGAGCTATTTAATCCTTATCACCCAAGTGTTCTTAGAGTGTTGTTAAAAATAGCACAGGAGTGTCAGCAACATGAGCTGCCATTTAGCTTGTGTGGCGAGTTAGGCGGCGATCCAGAAGGCGCATTACTGCTTATTGCGATGGGGTATCGAAGCTTGAGTATGAACTTTGCTTCGATCAGTAAAATTAAGTTTGTGCTTAGGCGATTAAATGTCAGCGATATGGAAAAGTTACTTGCTGAGTGTTTATTACAACCCACTGCAAAACATGTACTTAGGTTAACGCGTAACTTTATGATTGAACATCAACTCGGTGAGCTATTTTACACCCCAAGCCAAGGTCAATCATGAGGGAAAATTGTGCTGTGAAGCTCCTATACCCAAGCCACCTCAAGATGTAGAATTCAGCGTTTCACTGGTGCTTAATATCAAGGCGTTACTTTGCAACAATGGCAGTCCCTTTTAAGAAGTAACAATGATGAGAGTAAGTGCCTGTGAAACGCCCAAAGGGTTGGTTTAAA
>NZ_PNCZ01000043.1:0-9590 GCF_005887425.1 Pseudoalteromonas sp. S2721 | reverse complement strand
AAAAGAAAAGTTTGAACGCGTAAAACCGCACGTAAACGTTGGTACAATCGGCCACGTTGACCACGGTAAAACAACTCTAACAGCAGCAATCACTAACGTACTTGCAAAAGTATACGGTGGTGTAGCTAAAGACTTCGCATCAATCGATAACGCTCCAGAAGAGCGTGAGCGTGGTATCACAATCTCAACTTCACACGTTGAGTACGATACTCCAACTCGTCACTACGCACACGTAGACTGTCCAGGACACGCCGATTATGTTAAAAACATGATCACTGGTGCTGCTCAAATGGACGGCGCAATCCTAGTAGTTGCTGCGACTGACGGTCCTATGCCACAAACTCGTGAGCACATCCTACTTTCTCGTCAGGTTGGTGTACCTTACATCATCGTATTCATGAACAAATGTGACATGGTTGACGACGAAGAGCTACTTGAGCTAGTTGAGATGGAAGTTCGTGAACTTCTTTCTGAGTACGACTTCCCAGGTGATGACTTACCACTAATCCAAGGTTCAGCGCTTAAAGCGTTAGAAGGCGAGAAAGAGTGGGAAGACAAAATCGTTGAGCTTGCAGAAGCACTAGATTCTTACATCCCAGAGCCAGAGCGTGACATCGATAAGCCATTCATCATGCCTATCGAAGACGTATTCTCAATCCAAGGTCGTGGTACTGTTGTAACTGGTCGTGTTGAAGCTGGTATCATCAACGTGAATGACGAAGTTGAAATCGTAGGTATCAAAGAAACTACGAAGACAACTTGTACAGGTGTTGAGATGTTCCGTAAGCTTCTAGACGAAGGTCGTGCGGGTGAGAACATCGGTGCACTTCTACGTGGTACTAAGCGTGAAGACGTTGAACGTGGTCAAGTACTAGCTAAGCCTGGTTCAATCACTCCACACACGAAGTTCACTTCAGAAGTATACGTACTTTCTAAAGATGAAGGTGGTCGTCACACTCCATTCTTCAAAGGTTACCGTCCACAGTTCTACTTCCGTACAACTGACGTAACAGGTGACGTACAGTTACCAGACGGCGTTGAAATGGTAATGCCTGGTGACAACATCAAGATGACTGTAGAACTAATCTGCCCAATCGCGATGGACGAAGGTTTACGCTTCGCTATCCGTGAAGGTGGCCGTACAGTTGGTGCTGGTGTTGTTGCAACTATCGTTGAGTAATATCAATAGATAGAGCTTCACAGCTTATAAAAAGGTCGCCTAGGCGGCCTTTTTTAATGCCTGTAGAAAAGCTGTCAGCTTTCAGACGTCAGATTAGATCGAGAGGGTTGTTTACTTCTGTGTATCACTCAGCATTCGATCAGTTTATTCTTCAGGTAGGTTGGTTTGAGCGCAGCGAAACCCAACACAATCCATGTAAACCTTTTCTTTGGTAAACCCAAACCACCTAAAACACTCCCAAGGTTATGCTTGGCCTATAACCTAGAGCCTTTACCCTCGCTAACTCGCATCTAAATCCAACCCCTTGATATCTATCTTGGTTATTCATCCCTAAATTGGGAAATGATTATGAATGTTAGCTGAACTGAACTACGCTTGATTAATAACTAATAATAAATGTGTAGATTTAGGGATGATCCGTTTTTTAATAGCGCTGTTAGCACTTCTGTTCTTACCTTCAGCTTGGTCTGCATTTCATAATTACGATATTGAGGATGGATTATCGCAAAGTGTTGTGTTCGATATTGTACAAGATCAGCAAGGTTTCATGTGGTTTTCGACGCAGGCAGGTTTAAACCGTTTTGATGGCAATGAGTTTACCGTATTCACAGCCTCTGATGAGGCAAATAGCCTAGCAAATAACTATATCTATCCATTGGCACTTGATAGCGAATCACAGCTGTTTATAGGTACGCGAAATAGTGGTGTAAACCAACTTGCATTACATAATTATCAATTTTCTGAGCCACTCTTAAAAGAGCGTCGCATCACCAGTTTATTGGTAGCGCAACAGCACGTTTATATTGGTACTTACGACGGCAGCCTGTTTCGTTACGATAAGCGAACACAGCAACTTGAAAGGTTAATAACAGACTTAAAAAAGCCTATTTATGCGCTATCAAAAATTGCCGACATCCTTTGGATTGGTACCCATGGAGCTGGGTTACTTCATTATGATCTTATTAATAAACAACAAATTAATACTATTTTTTCTGGCTTTGCTGAGCCAGTAGATATTCATGCCAGTATCTTTGCTATCAAACAGGCAGCTGATGGCAGTATTTGGTTGGCAAGTCAGGGTGGTGGCTTATACAAGATTGAGTTAAGCACTAAAACAATGACGCAGTGGCTTACCTCTAATGATGGCGGTGTTGGGCTTAGCAGTAATGAAATTCGTGATATTGAGTTTGATAGCCAAGGCCAAGTTTGGCTGGCAACGCGAGGTGGCGGGATTAATGTTTACGATCCAATTAATGCAAGCTTCACCGTTTTAGCACATGACCCATTTGATAAATATAGTCTTGCTCATAACCGGGTTTATAGTATCTACCGAGACAGTAGCGACATTATGTGGTTCGGTACTGCAAATGGGATCAGTAAGCTCGACCCTGCATCATTGCAATTTAGTAAGTTAAAAAAGCCAGCGCCACTTTCAAGTAACGATGCGTGGGCGCTATTTGAAGACTCAAAGCAACGTATTTGGTATGGCAGCTGGGGTGGCGGTATCGATATTCTTGAGCAGCAATTAAATCGTTTAGAGCGCATAACCACCGAAAGTTCACCGTATTCAATTAGTAGCAATGCAATTAAAGCCATTGCCGAAGATCGTAATGGCGATATATGGATTGGCAGTTGGCAGCAAGGGATTGATGTTTTGCATACCGATGGCAGCATCAGTCACTTTCGAGCAGGTGAAGGCGAGCATGGCTTAACTGAGAACAGTATATATGCTCTTTTAGTCGATGAGAAAAATAATGTCTGGGTTGGCACGAATGGTGGAGGGCTGTTTTGTTTTGATAGGCAGCGCAGCAAATTTATTAGTTTTGCACAGCCTGTAGCGAATACAAAACTTATAATTCCAACGGCACGGGTGACGAGTTTATATAAAAGCTCGCAAGCAGATCTGTGGATAGGCACAGATGGTGATGGGGCTTATCACTACAACGCAGCAACCGATACCCTCACTAATTATCGCAAAGGCGACTTGGCTTTATCTGATAATACAGTGCGTGCGTTTTTAGAAATTGACCAGCAAATGTGGCTCGCAACGTCGAACGGCTTAAATATTATTGATTTGAGCAACCAGCACGTGCATCAATTTAATGTCAATCAAGGCCTCCCTAATCAAGTCGTTTATGCGTTGTTAAAAGATAACGACGATTGGGTTTGGCTTAGTACCAACAATGGCCTCGCTAAAATAGACCCAGCAACCATGAGCATTAAAAATTATAAAGCTCGACATGGCTTACAAGGTAATGAATTTAATGCCGGTGCTTATTTAAAAGCCCGTGATGGCCGCTTGATGTTTGGTGGCACACAGGGGGTGAGTGTCATTAACCCCGCTGATCTTGAAATCAATGCTATTGGTGGCCAGTTAGCGCTTACTAGTTTGCAGTTCGATGATGAGGATGTGGTAAACGAAGGAGTCAATCGTTTAGGCAGTTTATACCAAATAGAAAAAAGCCGTTCAGTGACTATTCCTGCGGGCATCAAACGGGTTCACTTTCAGATTAGTTACCTACACTACTCTGAGCCACAGACTAACCTGTACTCTTATCAGTTAGCGGGCTTTGAACAGCAATGGCGTAAAGCTACAGGGCCTTTTTTATCTGTTGATTATACTAACCTTCCTGCTGGTAAATATCAGTTGAAAGTTAATGCTAGTAGTGAAAGCGGGGCAAATGTGCTCACTCCATTACTGTTAAACATAACCGTTCTTGCTCCTTGGTGGCAAACTAGTGAGTTTTATCTGTTAGCGGCTATGCTGATTTTGGCGATGGTGTGGCTATTCACAGTGCTTTGGACTCGCCGGATACGCAAACAAAAATATTATCTGGAGCAAATTGTTAGTGAGCGTACCGACGAAATCGCAGAGCAAAAAACGCTCATCGAACAGCAAGCTGAAGCTCTGAGTGATTCACTAGAAAATAAAGTGCGCTTCTTCACGCATGCATCTCATGAATTACGTACTCCTTTGAGTTTGTTGATTGCGCCGTTGCAAAAGCTAATAGCTGATGAGCGAATTACTGAAAAGCGTGAGCAGCTGAATTTGGTATTGCGAAATAGCCGGCGTTTAGAAAATTTGGTTGATAAGCTATTAACGCTGACTCGTTATGATGAGCGCCATGAAGAGATTATAAAAGTTGTGTCACTATCGGCAATTGCCAGAGAGGTCGCAGGGCAGTTTGCTGTGTTAGGTGAAAAGCCTATCGACTTTAAGGTCGATATTGAAGAAGCCGTATTTATCGAAAGCACCCGAGAAGGGGTGATCACGATTCTTACCAACCTTTTAAGCAATGCATTTAAATATACTCAGCAAGGTCAAGTCGGCTTAACCGTAAGCGTATCAGGTGAGCTTGCCAACATAGAAGTAACAGACACAGGTAAAGGTATCGCAGACGCTGAAAAAGGCAAAGTATTTGATACTTTCTACAGAGTGAGTAGTCATGCAAATGTAGAAGGTAGTGGCGTTGGCCTAGCCATCGTTAAGCGTTTGGTTGATAAGTACAAAGGCACGCTTGTGCTGGCAAGTCGCTTAGGGGAAGGAACTAGTTTTAAACTTTCATTTCAAGCAACGCAATTTGCAGCTCAAGCTTCTGCTGCAAGTATCAGTTCAAAATCAAATGAAGTGCAGAATAAAGCCAGTGTATTAATTATTGAAGACAATGATGAGTTACGCCATTACCTTAAATCTGAGTTACAACACCGCTACCAAGTTTTATTAGCGCAAGATGGCCAAGTTGGATTGCAAATAGCTTTGAGCCAAGTGCCAGATTTAATCATCACTGATTTAATGATGCCTAAAGTTGATGGCTTTACTGTGTTAGATTCATTACATAACTCGCCCGTTACATGCCATATCCCAGTAATTATTTTGACCGCAAAGGGCGATTATGAAACTCGAGTGAGTAGTTTGCAGCAACACGCGCTAGATGTGATCACTAAACCATTCGATAGAGAAGAGCTATTTTTAAAAATTGAGAACTGGCTAGGCTGGGTAGCTCAATATGCACAACAATCGAAATCTGAAAAGTCGCCACATAAAGCTCAGCAAAGAACGGCCTTTTCACTCGACCCGAGAGACAAAAAGCTGCTTGAAAAGTTAGCTGAATATGTTGCTGAGCATTTTCATCAGCAGGGCTTTTCTATGCTTGAATGTGCGAAGCACTTAGCATTGAGTGAGCGTCAATTCCAAAGAAAGTTAAAAGTATTGTTAAATATCACACCAAGTGAATATCTTCGCGAATATAGATTGCAAAGAGCTGCTGAGTTGTTACAGCAGGGTCGCCAAGTAAGTCTAGTTATAGATGATGTTGGTTTTTCTTCACGTTCGTATTTTTCTAAGTTTTTCAAAGAAAAATATGGTGTGACGGCAAAAGAATATCAATGTCAAAAACTTTAACCTACTGTTTTTTAATTACATGTCGTATTTGAGTACATTTTTGTCGGCATTCAGTACACACAATTTGAATAACTCATCTACCATAAAATCTTAATGAAAAATGAACGGGAAAACATGCTTCGAAGTACTCAAATTGACGGGCAAACATAAAGTCTAATTTATGGTTAAAAGAGTGATCGAGCGCTGACCTTGTTCATACGTTTATTAAGATTTGCTTCCTTTGAGATTGGCAACTGCTCTGCAGTTGCCTCTTTTTAGTGAGCTATACCGCAATCAATGTAAGGATTAACATGATGAGCCCTCCAAATTTCAGGTCTATGAATTTTATAAAACAATTACTTTTCGCAGCCAGTATTATTAGCTTAACAGCTTGTGGTGGGAATAATAGCAATAACGAAGATGATACCCCTCCTGTTGCTGAAGAGAATAAAAGTCCAACAGTATCAATTAACAGTGACACAGAGTTATTAGAGGGAGAGGAGCTAGTTTTACAGGCGACAGCGACTGATAGTGACGGAAGTATTAGTCAATATGCTTGGACACAAGTATCTGGTCCTACCCTTGATCTTTCTGGTAGCGATACAAGCACCTTAACAATTACAGCACCTGCAGTTGAAGAAGATGCAGATATTGTTCTTGCTTTGACTGTAACAGATGATGACGATGCAACTGCAAGTGCAGAAGTTAATATAGCTCTGAAGCGCAAGGCACTAAAAATAACATTTGAAGGCATTGTAACTGATGAGCCAATTGTTAATTCTAGTGTTGTAGTTCAAATTGGTGATGAACAGTTTGAAGTAACCGCGGATGCCCAGGGTCGTTTTAGCGTAGATATTGAAGTGGATGACTCTGATGCAAATGAATTAGTGAAGCTAGTCGCATATGGTAATAATTCAATCAATCCCGGTGTAGAGTTTGTCTCACAGCTAAAATCAATTTCAACTTTGCTGGCGCAAGCAGGAGCTGATGGAAAACTTAGTAAAGAGGATAATTTTGGCGTTAATGTAACTAATGTTACTACCGCAGAGTTTGCATTATTGACTCGTGATGGTGCTGATATCAACTCCGAAGAAGCACTCGATGATGCATTGTTAGCTGTTGATGCGGATGAGAAGTTACTTTTAGCATCATTAATTAAAATTATTGTTGATAACGAAAACTATGAACTTCCTGAAGGCGTCGAATCAACCTTAGACCTTGTATCAAATTCTGAGGATATTGATAACTTTGTTAATACCGTAGAGAGCCAAGAACCGGGTCTAATTGAATCGACAAAAGAAGAAATTAAAGAAGATGATGAACTTGTAGATCAGACCGTTACTAGTATTGTGGGTGAGTATATTTTAATGCAGCCGCAATACTATAGAGCATCAACTGCGCAGTTAGAGTTTAAGGCTGATGGAACTGGCTATGCTAGTTTGATTGATGTCGATACAAGCTTTAATTGGTCTCAGCAAGAGCAGGATATTACAATTAATTTAGCTGAGCCTGTACTTATAAACTGCTCATTTAGCAATGATGAAAATGATCAGCAGCAGGAGGTATGTGAGTATTTAGTTGAGTTAGATCTAATTATTCTCTTGGAAAATGATGCTAATAGAACTGTAGAGTTTTCTCGCAAAACTGAAACTCGTTTCAGTAACAGCGGTGAAGTGTATAACAGCTCTGAATCTAATTATAACGCCACCCTTATTGAACAACGACAAACACTTGCAGTGACAGCAGATGAGCTTATTGGTACTTGGGTTATTGATAATTTGAGCGAGTTTGGTGGGTATAGTAGTGCTGTAAGTATTGAGCTACTTTCTGGTGGAACTGGGACGCTCACTGATAACGATAAAACGCCTGTCAGTGTTGCTTGGCAAGTCGATGAGAATCAACTGCTTATAAGTAATAGCGCAGAAAGTATCAATTATGACATCGCAATTTGGTTAGTTAAAAATGTACAAGTTGGTTATCAATTTGCTGCATCACTCGAAGCTAAAACAGATGATAACTCGCGAACAGTTACTGGTTTAATGGTGAAAGATAACCAGCTTTCATTTACTGAAGCAGATCTACTTGGTAAATGGACTGTGTACCAAGGTTATAACTCACCACAAACAGACCTTCATTACGACGTTTATGACGATGGTTTAATGAATTTTAATTTGAATCAAAACTTTCGTTCTTGGCAAGTAAGTAGTGATGGAGAGTTCTTACGTTATAACTATTTTACAAGTAATGGCATTCAGCCAATCTGCCCTGAAGATGATGTTTGCCAAGTATATAGTGAGTTTTCTCAACGTCTGCTAGCAACCAATAACGGGCAAAACTTTACTTACCGTAAGTATCGCTTTTTTAATTATGACGGAACCGAACGCCCAGAGGATTACTCATCACATCTTCGTAACTTCTCAGTTTCTAAGGAATATGGCGTATCTAAATTTGCTCCCTACTGGTTAGAAGAAAACGCTAGCTATGATGAAAATGGTTATCCGATAAACGTTGGTTTTATTGAGCTTTATTCGCCAAGGGAACGTGGTGTTGAAACTATTAAAGTTGAGACAATCTATAACGATGAATTAGATGAATATAAACGTAGAATTAGCTTTTCATATCTTGGAGTTTTAACTGAATATGACTACAGCTTAGCCTCCGGCAAATTGATGTTTAATACATCGCAAGCAGAGGTTAGTGACTTTGATAGGTATTTCTTAACGGTTTGTGTTTATGCGCAGTCAGCGAGTTGTACTGAAGGTGATAAGCAAGCTTGGTTCTTTGATAAAGCGATGGCGGAAGCGCAGGTTGATATTGATCGCCCTGCAACAGAGCACCCGTTAGATGGCGCCTGGCAACTTGCCGATGAACCTGATGTTGCAGTGGTTTTACGTGATGGGAAGTGGATTCAGATTCAAGCAATGACAGATGAAGGCGTTGATGATGCTCATCCGGGATTTGAGTTAGGCGATTTTACTTGGAATGAGAGTACAGGTGAGTTTGCTGTTGAACTAAGCGAAGATACCAATGGAAGTTTTGGGATTGACGATGCTGGCAGCATTATAGCGTCTGTCTCTGCAGATACACTTACTCTTGAAATTGAAGGGGAAGGTGATGTTGTACTAACACGTATTTATAGTCTGGGAAATCCCCTAGTAGGTGCTTATTTCGATGGTTCGCTTGATGGTGACTTCTTTATGGGCATATTTAAAGAAGACGGTACTTTCTTAGAGCTTGCTCATGACACTGAAAATGATGAGCTGGGTATATCTGGAGGTTACTATAATTATGATATTGAGAATCAAAAAGTGTTTGTCGATTTCTATGAAAAAACATACGGTAGCCCAATAGAAGAAGCTGACCCGCACTTTATTGTCAAAGCACAAGGCAACTTTTTACAATTTAAAGATGGCGATGACTTCGGTGTAATGCAAAGAATTACGCGAGTTATTGAGCAAGATTCTTTTACCGAAGTCGACTTAATTGGTACACATATTTTCACCTATATGGCCGAGAGTGGTGGTGTTGAAACATCAAATATTGTCATTGCTGAAGATGGCAGCGCTTCATTCGAATTAGATGGTGAAGTTCGTAGTGCGTCTTGGGAGCTGCATTTAGGATCTTTAATGATGTTTAGTGAGGCTACTGAGAGTCAGAATTATGGTTATGGCGTGTTAATGACTCCTATCACAACCGTTGATGGAGGATTTAGCGTTGAAACTTTAGGTTTTGAAGTACCAGAAAGCTATAACGACGATGATGACCCTGCATTACATACATTTTTGTCAGGCAGCTTAATTAAGCAGTAATTTATACCCAAACCACCTCAAGATGCAGAATTCAGCGTTTCACAGGTGCTTTAAATCAAGGCGTTACTTTGCAAGAATGGCAGTCCCTTTTAAGAAGTAACAACGATGAGAGTAAGTGCCTGCGAAGCGCCCAAAGGGTTGGTTTAAAAGCGATTTATACTGCGTTATTGATTTTAACAATAGAACCACTATTACTTGCAATCAATGCCTTTCATAAATC